>NZ_JBLXHU010000005.1:0-162252 GCF_048259285.1 Bizionia sp.
ACATAAAAGTATTGTTGAGGAAATGATACCTTTAATTAAAATTCCTATAATAAAATATTCATTTTTATTAAAATTAAATTATTATTTAAGTTTCAAAAATAATTTAAGTAATAATGATAAGCGGGATTTAAAAAATAATATACAAAGTCAATACCTTAATTTTAATAATAAAACCGATGTTGGAGATATTCAAAAGGGTATTGCATACAAATCAAAAAACAACAAAGATTAGAATTAGTTAAAAACGAATAAATCATTCCATATTGACTATTCAATTTTCGAATACTATTGCAATGTAAAATAGAACATATAAAAAACCATAAAAAACCCACTCCAGAACATCCCGAGCAGGTTTTCATAACCATCCCATCAAAAGGCAGGAACAAAACACCTCAAAAAAGAGGCTTTAACCAGTAACCGCAACCATCATGGTATTGCTTTGCGCAAGCCAATAAGTTCCGTGTTAATTTCCTGTAAAAATACCATGGAAAACCACTATTAGTATTTATAAATGCATAAAAATGATAGGAGTAAGGTGATTTTAAAAAAAATACATATATTTGTAACTAAATATTAGTTGCAACGTCTAATATAATATCAAGTGGCAAAAATTGATAAACTCATATTAAAAATTCAATCAAACCCGAAAGACTTTACTTGGGATGAATTAAAAAAGGTTTTATCACATTTTGGTTATGAAGAAATGCCACAAAAGGGAAAAACTGGAGGTTCAAGAAGAAAGTTCGTAAATAATAAAAAAGAGGTGATTAGTTTACATGAGCCACATCCAAAGAAAATAGTAAAATCTTATGTTATTAAACAAATTATAGAACATTTAAACTTGTAATTATGAGTGATTATTTAACATACAAAGGATATTTTGGAACTGTCAATTTTAATTCAGACGATGAAGTATTTTATGGAAAGATTTTTGGAATTAGTGATTTAATTAACTTTGAAGGATCGTCTGTTAAAGAATTAAAGGAGTCTTTTGAGGAGTCTTTAGATGATTATTTAGAAACATGTAAAGCGCTAAATAAAACACCAGATAAGACATTTAAGGGAAGTTTTAATGTCAGGGTAAGCATGGAATTGCATAAAAAAGCAGCTATGATTGCCAATCAGAAAAGCATTTCTTTAAATGATTTTGTAAAGAAAGCTATTGATTATGCGGTTTCTCATGATAAAGATTTGGATGAAATTACCACAATGAAAACACAAAAAATGTAATTATTACTTTAAAGATAACAACGTGCATAAGAATTTTATATTTCTTCAATTTTATGTTCATATTGGTAATCCACGAGAATCGCGTATTCCAAAATTTATGTAATGTTGTCCAGAATATAAGAATTTATAAAACATAAACTTAAACGATCAATTCTAACTTGTAATTACTTAACCACAATTAGCTTGTACATAATCATGTCCGATATAAGTCTGGCAGCCATTAATCTATGATTATCCCAGATATTGCAAAAAGCGTTATTAATTCACAAAACCACAATTAACTTGTACATAATCATTTCCGATATAAGTCTAAAGCCGTTATATCTATGATTATGTCAAATACCGCGAAAAGCGTTATTAATTCACAAAACCACAATTAACTTGTACATAATCATTTCCGATATAAGTCTAAAGACGTTATATCTATGATTATGTCAAATACCGCGAAAAGCGCTATTCCGTTAATTGTTGTATTCTGCCCTATAATTTATATTATGTAAAATAGAATATTCTAGAATTAAGGGATGCGTTTAAAACATCCCTCTATTCTTAATCTGAACTTGCCTTTATTCTTGTTACGCATTTAGTCTTTTAAGTCTAGTTTCTAAAAGTGCAACGGTCTAGATTCTCTTTTCTTATTTTTATTTCAAACTCGCCATGTCAATTACAAAACGGTATTTCACATCGTTTTTTGTCACACGCTCATAAGCTTCATTGATATTCTGCATATCAATCATTTCAATATCCGAAACAATATTATGCTCACCACAGAAATCTAACATCTCTTGGGTTTCTTTAATCCCACCAATTAAGGATCCAGCAACACGTTTCCGGCCCATAACCAGACTACCACCATTAAATTCCTTCATCGGTTCAATAGCACCAACTAAAACCATAGTCGCATCTATTTTCAATAAACTCAAATACGGATCCATAGCATGGCCAACTGGAATGGTATTCAATATAAAATCGAAACTATTGGCATGTTGCTTCATGGCGTCTTGATCTTTTGAAATCAGCACCTCATGAGCACCTAATCGCTCAGCATCATCCGCTTTATCTGGCGATGTGGTAATCATCACGACATGCGCTCCCAAAGCATTTGCGAATTTCACGCCCATATGTCCAAGGCCGCCTAAACCAATAACACCTACTTTATCACCTTTCTTTACCTTCCAATGGCGCAATGGCGACCAGGTGGTAATTCCAGCACAAAGCAATGGTGCTGCACCTTTAGGGTCAATATTTTCTGGCACACGCAGTACAAATTCTTGATTGCAAACCACAGATGTTGAATAACCTCCATAAGTTTGACCACCTAAATGTTTGTCAGGACTGTTGTAGGTGAAAGTTGCGCCTTTTTCGCAAAACTGCTCCAAATCATGCTCACAGCTGTTGCACGTTTGGCAGGAATCTACCATACAACCAACTCCAACTAATTCACCAACTTTAAAATTTTTCACATCACTCCCAACGGCTGTAACGCGACCTACAATTTCATGGCCAGGAACAACCGGATATGTGGAGCCTTTCCAATCGTTTCTAACGGTATGAATATCCGAATGGCAAACACCACTATATAATATTTCAATCTTGACATCGGTAGCTTGTAAGTCGCGACGTTCAATAGTCATTGGTTCTAAATTGGCTGTGGCACTTTTAGCTCCATAAGCTTTTACAGTTTCTTTCATAGCGTTTATATTTCTTTTAATATTATTTCTTTGTGAATGGATAAGGTACTATTCAACAGGCGAACTTTTAAAAATCGTGTATTAAACTTATGTTATTTTTTCATAATCGGTATAGCCCTTTTTATCAGTGGTATAAAATGTATCGGCATCCCATTCTGCTAATTCCAAGTTTTGCTCAAAACGCTCCACCAAATCCGGATTAGAAATAAAAGGTTTTCCAATGGCGACTAAATCCGCATCGCCTCGTTCTAAAACCGCGTTACCACTCGCCTGCTTAAAATTCGTGTTTATCATGAGTGTACCTTTGTAAATCGGTCTGTATCTTTTGGCAATTTCTGTTTCCGCACAAGGCACGTCTGAAACATCATTAAACGGTTCGGATAAATGCACATATGCTAAATCGTAGTCATTTAATTTAGTAATAATATAATCAAATGTCGGTATGGTATCTTCATTAACCGTTACGCCAAACAGATTATGAGCTGAAGGATTAAACCGGACTCCTACTCTATTTTCAGGCATAACCGATTTGATAGCGTCCAGAACTTCAAAGAAAAAACGTGCTCGATTTTCAATACTGCCACCATAATTATCGGTTCTAATATTGGATGTTGTACTAAAAAACTGATGGAATAAATACCCGTTTGATGAATGTATTTCCACGCCATCAAACCCAGCATCCATGGCATTTTTTGCTGCATTCTTGAAATCTAATATGGTTTGATCAATATCGGCTTGTGTCATTGCTTTTGGCGTTACCGTATCTTTAAAACCTGTTGGTGTAAAAGATTGCGACTTCGGGTTAATAGCCGAAGGTGCTACTGGTAAATTGCCATTATGAAAATCAGGATGCGACATCCTACCCACATGCCATAATTGTATAAATATCTTACCACCTTCATCATGAACTGCTTTGGTAACCAGCTTCCACCCTGCTACTTGCTTTTGCGTATGGATTCCAGGCGTATGTATATAACCCACCGCTTGCTCTGAAACTTGTGAGCCTTCGGAAATAATTAATCCAGCCGAAGCACGTTGCGCATAGTAAAGCGCATGCAAATCTTCTGTCGGAACTTTATCAGGATTATCAGCACGACTTCGCGTCATGGGCGCCATAACTACGCGATTTTTCAAGGTAATATCGTTGTTGAGTTGATAAGGTTGGAGTAAAGCTTGTTTCTTGGTCATAAATGTCTTTTGAAGTTAAATATGTATTGTTTTACAAAAATACGAAGCAATTCACACAAATACCGATAACAAACAGGTGAAGCTTGTTAAACTTTCCTTAAGGTTTTTATAGACATATGACGTGTTTGCACATTCAAATAACCTAAAATCTCACGATAAAATTTTAATAGACCACAATAGGAGATTATAAATATGACTTCGAAATCATCCAATATATCACGAATAAATACAATTAATTCATAGCATTAGAAAATGTCTGCCTATTTAAGTCTTAACCGTTCCGAAAGTATTCGGGACGATTTTAATTCCATTTAAAAAACTACAAAATCGTAATCCGAACCTTTTTCTTTTTCAAACGTGAATTAGTAGTTTTTTCAACAACTGCATGGGCTTTCTTTTTTGGAACAGCCACAAAAGCACAGTCTTGCTTCAATTCTATAACACCTAATTCATGTTTTTCTAAATGGCCTTGTTTAAAGAGTAAACCTGCTATATCACCTTTTGAAATCTTATCTTTTCGTCCTCCAGAAACAAAGAGTGTTACCCAGTCGGATTCCAGCTTTTTAGGATTCCCCTTTAGTTTTACAATTTGGTTGGTGTCAATAAATTCTGGTAAATATTCATCTTCCCATTGCAACACATACGCGGTTCCTTCAGCATTCATTCTGGCGGTTCGTCCATTTCTATGGGTGAATTCTTCTGCTTTTAAAGGTAATTGGTAGTGAATGATATAATTCAATTCCGGAATATCCAATCCACGAGCAGCCAAATCCGTAGCAATAATTATTTGATGGGTTCCATTTCTAAATTTAATTAAAGCACGCTCCCTATCTATTTGTTCTAAACCACCATAAAAGCAACCATGTGCAATATTCTGACTGTTTAAAAAGTCGCTGACATATTGAATGGTATCCTTATAATTACAGAATATAATTCCGGGTTTAGTGCCTATATCATAGAGTAAATCTAATAAAGTATTGCGCTTGTCTTTTAGCGGCGAAATCACCTTTTTTATTTGAATATTGGATGCTTCCGAATCTGAATAATCAATCACCAATTCATTGGTAAGCCCAACGAAACTTGGTATTTTAACTCCTTGTGTAGCCGAAGTTAACACACGTTTTTCTATGTAAGGAAGGTGTTCAATAATCTCGCTCATTTCGGCTTCAAAACCAATTTCTAACGATTTATCAAACTCATCTAACACCAAGGTTTTAATATCCTTAACTGAAAAGGTTTCTCTCCGTAAATGGTCAGCCACACGTCCTGGTGTCCCAATCAGGATGGCTGGTGTATGAGTCAGTTCAATTTTATCTTTTGAAAAGTGTCTGCCACCATAAACGGCATTGGCTTTAAAACCGGTTCCCATTTCACGGATTACTTGTTCAATTTGAATAGCCAATTCCCGTGATGGTACCAAAATTAGCAATTGCACGTTGGGACAATCCGCATCCAATTCCGCCAAAGTAGGTAATAAAAAAGCCACTGTTTTACCAGTTCCTGTTGGCGACAAAAGCACAGTGTTTTCAGCATTGGCAATGGCTAACAAAGCCTCTTCCTGCATGTCATTAAGTTTAGTAATATGCAATTTTGCTAATATGTCTTGTTGTGCTTTTATGGAATTGGCCATGGTAATCTTCTATTTAGAGCGCCAAAGATAATGACTGTTAAATTGGTTATGGAATTTAATAGAAAAGAATTAATAACAGTTTAATTATCCATCTCTCTAGATTGTGCTTGTGTTCTATTAATTTCCCTTTGAATATCAGGTGGATAGGTGTTTGGGTGAAATTATAACACGACATCTAAACTCTAACAAAATTTTATGATTTTATATTGATTTATTTTTTATTTTCGGACGTCGCAAAAATAATATTTTGCAAATTTTAACGTTAACAGGTTTTTAATAGCACAAAGTAACCTATGAAATCATTTTTTGCCCTTATTTGTTTGTGCCTAGCTTCCAATAGCTTTGGCCAAATTATAAACTCTGGAGACCCATCTCCAAACCTTCTTAATTTTGTGGCCAGTAGTCACGATTTATTAGAAACCTATGAAGTTGAAGAAGCTGAAGACGCTGTTGATATTACAACAGATTATTGGGATACGAGTAAAATTCGAGTTGATTACGGCAAGGACATCAAATTTCCTATTCATTTACAATTTAATAATTCTAATTACGCCTCTCCTATTTCTAAAAATAAAGTAATTACCTCCCGCTATGGTTGGCGGAAAGGACGTGCTCATAAAGGTATTGATATTGATTTAGTAACGGGCGATAGCCTTTTTGCCATGTTTGATGGTGTGGTTCGTTTTGCCAATTATAGTTCAGGTCATGGTCGTTCGGTTGTGGTTCGTCATTTTAATGGTTTGGAAACGGCTTATGCACATTTATCGAGCTATGGTGTAAAAGAAAATGATTCCGTTGTTGCTGGTAGTTATTTAGGAAAAGGTGGTACTTCTGGAAATGCTCGTGGTAGTCATTTACATTTAGAAGTAAGCTATCAGGGAATTCAAATTAACCCAGAATATTTATTGCAATTTAACGACTCAAACGAAGTTCTTAATAATGAAATTTGGATTACACGTGATATGACACGTCCAGAATTACACAATAGCAAGCGTAAAGGTACGATAGATGTTCCAACTACAGAATCGGAAGCAATAGCGTTGGCCAACAAGCCAAAAACTGTTTATATTGTAAAGCGCGGGGATACTTTATCTCGCATTTCTTCTAGAAATAATATGAGTTTAGCAGCTTTGTGTAAATTAAATGGGATTAATAAAAATGCGACGTTAAAAATTGGTCAGAAATTGATTGTTATTTAAGGCGAAAAATAAGAGGTGTACTTTTTAAAAAGGGATTCCACCTCCAATTATTCACCGCTAAAATCTTGATTACAAATCCAAAATAACTGTTTTTGTTTTTCTACCATTCTTAAGTACCACACGATATTTTATTTCAGTATCTACATCTTTATTGTATTGAATATTACAATACACCTCATTTAATGAATAGCCTGGATTGGCTTTAATTATTTCAGAACTCAATACAAATGGTAATTTGATGTTTTGATACTGTCCATGACACTTTAAAAGGGTTCCATTTTTATCATAGACAGCCAACAAGTTGTTTTTTCCTTCCTTAAAATTCACTGTGTATGTGGTTGCGCTTTTCGAATTATAAACGTTATGTGCCTTGATATCATAGTTAGCTACAAGATCTTGAAGCTTTAATACTTTTTTAGATATATCAAAGTCATTCATAGTGGTTAAATAATCCATATTCTTAACCATTTTAATGGTTTCAGAATGGTTTGTTGGGTTGGGTGTTGCTAAAAGCGCTAAATCATTTTGAGCAATCATTAGGTTGGTAAAGCCTAGAAATAGTAAACCAATTACATACGTTTTCATAATACTAAAGTTTTATTAGGTTATACAAATGTTGCTATTAATCAGAAACCTTTTTTTAACTGGAACTAAAGTATAAGATAAAAACGTACAGAACCAAATATGCATATAGACAGGTAATGTACAGGCAATAGACATTTGATAGACAAGCGCGTTATTCGAGTCTAAATAATTTTAATTTGTTGTTTTTGATGTGGTTACATGTTTTGAATAAAACTGTCTAAATCTTCATTTACTGAAAGATCTAATTTTTTTCGTAACCGATACCGACTGGTATTTAAAGAAGCTAGTGTAATATTTTGAAGTGTTGCTATACTTCTACTGTCCATTTTTAGACGAATTAGTGAACACAACCGTATTTCATTTTTACTCAAATTAGTAAATAGTCCGTTAAGTTTACTATAAAAGGCATCACTTAATTTATCTAGTTTTTCATAGAACTCGTGAGTGTTAGTATCAAAGGTAATCTTGTTTTGTATATCCTGTTCTAAATGCGCTAATAAGGCTTTTTTACCTTCGGAAGGCGCTTCCATTATTATTTCTAATTTATTTGCCAAATCTTGAGCCCATTCTTGGTTTTGGGTCAGATTGATAGCAAAATCAGATAGGTCACGTTGTTTAGACTCAATTTCAGATTGTAAGTTTTCATTGTTTACACGTGAAATTTCTAATTTCTGTTCGGCTAAAAGTTGTTTGTTTTTCGCATTAATTATGTGTTGGCGTCTGCGTAAGAATAAAGACAGTAATAAAATTAAAATTATGGATGATGATAAAGTTACAATCCATAGTTTAGATCTTTGACTTTGAATTTTATTCTCTTTCTCTATTCTGTCAATTTTAAAATTTAGTGCAACTCGATCTAGAGATATGGTGTTCAGCTCATCTTGCCATCTTTGATCAGCAAGTTTGGAGAGTGTAGATAAACTATCTGAAAGTTTTCGAAATCTGTTTGCAACTTCCAAAGCTTCTTTAAATTTTTCTTGTTTGGTATACAATGCTTGTTCTGCACCTAGGATTTGTAATTGCGATTGACTTTGAATATGGTTGTTAAATGATGGACCTGATAGGGTTTTAAGAAGTTTATTAAATGTTTCTTCTGCTTCATTTAGCTTTTTTAGTTTTATTTCTGTTTCCACTTGTTGAACTCCAGCGCTTATAAGACGTGAAACATCAAATTGGTTTGATCTTTCATTTTTAATATTACTATACAAATTGAAATTTTCCCGATATAAAGGCAATGCCATTTCAGGTTGTTTCCTGTCTATATAAATATCCGCAATATTATCACGAATACTACCAAGTAAGGTGTGCTTTGGGAATTTTTCTTTAGTTAGTAAATACGCTTTATTGAAATAAACTAATGCGGAATCTAAATCCTTTTTGTGCCAATAAAAAAACAGCCCATAATTATTAAATGCCGACGGCTTAGTTATAATATTATAATCTTTAATAAAGGCTATGTTTTTTTTATGTTGTAATGCAGCGCTATCTAATTGACCAATTCGCGCATAATTATCGGCTTGTATACCATAAGAATACGTAATTATTTCAACTAAATTATACTTTTCTTCAGGAGATAACTTTTTGAAATTCGCATCGTAATACTCGAAAAACGCCTTATACCATTTTATGGATTCTTCAGGAAATCCAATTTCACGAAACCAGTTCCCGGAATGCAAATAGCTCTGCATTTTAAAAAGATAATGGTCTTCAATAAATGGTAATAAGTCCAACCGTTTATAATGTTGCAACAAATACGTTTGAAGTTGTTGTTCCGTAAAAGATTCACGTCTGTATGTTTTGAATTCATTTTCAGGAAATGATTCAGACATAGTAGCTGTTATGCTCTGGTATTTTTTTAAAGCTTCATCACTAGTCAAGTTAATTTGAGCACTGCATTTTAAAGATAAAGCTATGCTTACTATAAAAAACAATTGTCTTAAGCGTATCACTAGATAAAAGGTAATTGGTTAGTTTACTCAAATATACAGATTTATAAGAACTAATGTTTTAAAGTATTGAAAATGTGATGTTAATAGTATTTTTTGCGTAACCAAAACGCGACACGAACCAGTAAAATCAATGCAGGAACTTCTATCAGTGGTCCAACCACACCTGTAAACGCCTGGCCAGAATTAATTCCAAAAACAGCAATAGCTACAGCTATGGCTAACTCAAAATTATTACCAGCTGCAGTAAAGGATATAGCTGTATTGGTGGTATACGATGCACCAACTGCTTTGCTCACAAAAAAGCTGATAACAAACATAATAACGAAGTAAATTATTAGTGGAATACCAATGATTAGAATATCAAATGGTATGGTCATTATCATTTCACCTTTTAATGAAAACATGACCACAATAGTAAATAATAAGGCTATTAAGGTGATGGGTGAGATTCTAGGAATAAAAGATTCATTATACCATGTTTCACCTTTCAGGGGTACTAAAATAAAGCGACTTAAAATGCCTAAAGCAAAAGGAATTCCTAAATATATTAGTACACTTTCTGCTATAGTTGCAATAGAAATATCAACAATAGCACCTTCAAAACCAAAATAAGGTGGTAAAACAGTAATAAATAACCAAGCATAGAAGCTATAAGCAAATACTTGAAATATACTGTTTAAAGCTACCAAACCAGCACCATATTCGCTGCTTCCTTCCGCAAGGTCATTCCAAACTAGTACCATGGCAATGCAACGCGCAAGTCCAATAAGAATAAGGCCTACCATATATTCAGGATAATCCTGCAGAAAGGTAATAGCTAGCACGAACATTAAAATGGGGCCAATAATCCAATTAAGAAAGAGAGAAATAGATAATACTTTGACGTCTTTAAAAACAGCCGGTAAAAGCTTATAATTAACTTTAGCCAACGGTGGATACATCATTAAAATTAACCCAATAGCAATTGGATAATTGGTAACGCCATGGCTTAATTGATTTATAGAGTTTGGGATAGCTGGAATCAGGTTACCAATAGCCACACCGAACAGCATGGCTAAAAAGATCCAAAGTGTTAAATAGCTATCTAAAAAGGATAATTTTTTAGTCATTTGTTTTTATTTGAGAAAACACATAAAATAATTCAGAGGCAATTTGAAGACTTCGTTCCAAATATTTTTCCTTTTGCATCGGCGTGTTATCAAAAGCCTTTGGGTCTTCATATGTAATGGGAATACGTTGTTCTGCGCCTGCAATAAATGGACAACCTACGTCCGCTTGCGAACATGTTAAAATAGCGGCAAATTCAGATTCTGGATTAAAGGTATTGTCATAGGTTTTAGAAAATGCAATTATAGCGGGTTCATTTTTCGCATATTTCATACTGTAAATAGGATTGTCGTGTTCAGTTAGGTGTTGAATCTCAAATCCTTGATCAATCAATGTATCAATTACAACAGGAAAAACGGCGGTTGCTTCGGTCCCACCTGAATAACAAGTTATATTTGTTATTCCAAAATAATGCGCTAAAGCTTGAGCCCATATTTGGGATAAATGACTCCTTCGGGAATTATGGGTGCATATAAAATTTAATCTAATTGCTTGTTTTGCAATGTGTTTATGTTGTATGAAATTAATCAAAGGTTTAATTATTTCCTGTCGTTCACGACTAATAGAATTCTCTTGTAAACTCGTAATTGTGGCTTTTAACTTTGTATTCATCAGTACTATTTATAGAGGTTTAACAACATCCAGAACCTGGAGCACAGCTATCTATTTTTTCTATTTCAGACAATTTAAGTTTTGATTTTCCAGCGGGAATACCGCATTTATCTTTAGCCAAACAATCCGTTTGTTTATTGGTTAATAAAAAGTTCGTGCCATCAAAATCTAGATCGTATTTTCCTATGGTGTTTCCTTGATATTCCACCTCTATTTCTAAATCTTCTAGGTTTAATATCTTTTCAGA
Organism: Bizionia sp.; assembly: GCF_048259285.1. NCBI lineage: Bacteria > Pseudomonadati > Bacteroidota > Flavobacteriia > Flavobacteriales > Flavobacteriaceae > Bizionia > Bizionia sp. The sequence goes on from NZ_JBLXHU010000005.1 coordinate 11,439, forward strand.
TAATTCGATTATGGAAACTAGTTTTTCAGGATGTAACCTATGGTCATAATCATTGGCTTCCCATAATTGAAAGTTGATGACGTTTTCCGTTCTTACAGTTCCACCGCAATCAATAAAATGTTTATTAATTTTTCCGACTTCCGTTACGTGAAAATGATTTGGCACTAATTGTCCATTGGGTAATTGAAACGCAATAGTTTCTAATTGACTTAAATGTTGTTTGATTTCTGATAGTTTCATATGTGTATTTTAATTTTTTTTAATTGTCACATGCTATTCGCAATTTATAATTCTCATGAAGACTAGATACATTTAGCGTGCTCGGTTCATATCTGTATTTTTTACGTTTATAGTTTAGCAGCAGTCGCCTACGCCTTCAATTTTCTGACTTAAAAATTGGCTTAATAATGCGGTTATTTGTTGCCATTCATCTTGATCAATACAATAGCAAACACTTGTTCCCGATATATTTCCTTTAATAATGCCCAAGTTTTTTAGCTCTTTCAAGTGTTGTGAAATGGTGGGTTGAGCCAATCCAATTTCGGTAACCAAATCGCCACAAATACAGCTGTCTATTTTAAATAAATGCTGTAGTATAGCTATACGAGCTGGATGACCTAGTGCTTTAGCTATTGTTGCTAATTTGTTTTGCTCATCTGTAAACTTGTCTGTTTTAGTAATTCCCATAATTGTGTATTTGTATATTGCAATATTACGATTAAATAATTAAACTGTTTTATTTTTTTAAATTTTTTTTCAAAAAACGAAATTCTATCATTAGTAAAGGCTGTCATGTTTTCATAAATTTCTGTACTTTGCGCCTTCCTAAAAAATCCATGAATAGTGAAAGTTTGTATTGCCGAAAAACCAAGTGTTGCCAGAGAAATAGCATCTGTATTAGGTGCTAATACGCGGCATGATGGTTATTTTGAGGGTAATGGTTACCAAGTAACTTTTACTTTTGGGCATTTGTGTACTTTAATGGAGCCTAATGATTATAAACCCTATTGGAAAAGCTGGGATTTAAACAATTTACCTATGCTTCCGGAAAAGTTTAAAACGAAAGTGGTTTCCAATTCGGGAATTCAGAAGCAATTTAAAATTGTAAAACGCTTATTTGATAAGGCCGATTTAGTTATAAACTGTGGTGATGCTGGTCAAGAAGGTGAACTTATTCAGCGTTGGGTCATGGATCAAGCAAACTACAAAGGACCTATTCAGCGCTTGTGGATATCATCTTTAACAACCGAAGCTATTAAAGAAGGTTTTGAAAACCTAAAACCATCAGAAGATTATGATAACCTGTATTATGCTGGATTTTCTAGAGCTATTGGCGATTGGCTTTTAGGAATGAATGCCACCCGTTTATATACGTTAAAGCACGGTGGATACAAGCAAGTGTTATCGGTGGGACGTGTGCAAACACCCACTTTAGCTATGGTTGTTAATCGGTTTAAGGAAATTGAAGATTTTAAGCCTCAACCCTATTGGGAGCTGCAAACCTTATATCGTGATACACTTTTCAGTTATGAAGAAGGGCGTTTTTTAAAAATGGAAGATGGTGAAGTTTTAGCGAATAAAGTCAAAGAATCTGAATTCGAAATTATTTCAACCTCCAAAAAGAAAGGAAAAGAATATGCACCAAAGTTATTCGATTTAACAGGATTGCAAGTACATTGTAATAAGCGTTTTGGCTTTACAGCCGATGAAACCTTAAAACTCGTTCAAAGCTTATACGAACAGAAAGTGGTAACCTACCCTAGAGTTGACACCACGTTTCTACCCAATGATGTTTATCCAAAAGTGGCTGGTATTTTAAAGAATTTAACCAATTATGCCGCGTTAACACAACCGCTTTTAGGAAAAAAAATTAAGAACTCAGCCAAAGTTTTTAATGACAAAAAAGTAACTGATCACCATGCTATTATTCCAACAGGTGTGGAAATAAGGTTGCAATACAACCAACAACAGGTTTACAATAGTATTGTAAAACGGTTTATTGCTGTTTTTTATGAGGATTGTGAAGTGTCCAATACAACCGTAATTGGTCAAGCTGCAGACGTAAATTTTAAAACAACCGGTAAGGAAATTTTGAAGAAAGGTTGGCGAATTGTATTTGAAAATCCTGAAAAGGAAATTAAAACAGCAGATACATTACCGTCCTTTGTAGAAGGCGAAAAAGGACCGCATGAACCTTCTTTTTTAGAGAAACAAACGAAACCACCCAACCAATTTACAGAAGCCTCCCTCCTACGTGCCATGGAAACAGCAGGCAAACAGGTAGATGATGATGAATTACGGGAGTTAATGAAGGAAAATGGTATTGGTAGACCATCTACACGTGCTAATATTATTGAAACACTTTTTAAACGCAAATATATTATTCGAAATAAAAAGCAAGTTTTACCAACTACAACAGGCATTCAGTTGATTGATACCATTCAGAATGATATTTTAAAATCGGCAGAATTGACCGGAACCTGGGAAAAGCAATTGAAGGATATTGAAAAAGGAACCTTTAAAGCAAGTACGTTTATTAATAATATGAAACGTATGGTGGATGAATTGGTTTATGAAGTCCGGAGTGAAACTAGACGAGCTAATATATCGCATGTTGTTACATCACAACAAAAAGCAGCAAAGCCAAAGGCTAATAAACCGAAAACAAGTAAAGGAATTATAACGGAAACCTGCCCTAAATGTAAAAAGGGTACACTAATTAAAGGAAAATCTGCTTTTGGTTGTTCGGAGTATAAATCTGGATGCAAATTGGTTTTACCCTTTAAAATACACGATAAGAAAATTTCTGAAAAACAATATATACGATTACTTCAAAAGGGATCAACCGTAAATTTGAAAGGCTTCAAGACAGATTCAGGTACTGTAGAAGGTTTGTTGCGTTTTGACGAAAACTATAAATTAGTCTTAGAACCTAAAAAGGAAAAACAAAAGCCCGTTCCGGAAACTATAGTCTGTCCTAAATGTCAACAAGGTACTATTGCTAAAGGTCAAACAGCCTATGGCTGCACCAAGTATAATAAGGGTTGCGATTTCTTATTAACTTTTAATGACTTAAGAGAAAAGGCTCAAGGAAAAAAAATGACCAAAGAATTGGTATTTGAAATTATTCAAAATCATGCTAAATAGCATATAATTTCATAAATTGTGATAAATATCATGTTTAGAAAGGGTTCTAACCTATATTTTTACCAATTGAAAACCAAAACTTACAATTATGATTTCTCAATCCCTTGCACTGTATAACTGGAACAACGGCGTAATAATGATTGGCATTTTTGCCCTCGTTTGTGTCGTCCTAGTTGGAATTTTAATAAACTTCATGATGAGTGGTAAACCTAAAGAAGATGTAGAAGAAACGGACGATACGGCCACTAATTTATAATTTTTAAACAATTCATTCTTGCAATGAATTGTTTTTTGTACATTTGTTAACCAAACGGTTAAACTATAAAGTTAATGACAGCTAAAAAGAAAGACGAAAACACGGAGGAGCAAATTTTAGATGCTGCTAAAAAAATATTTCAAACTAAAGGAATGGACGGCGCCCGAATGCAAGAAATTGCAGATGCTGCCAATATAAACAAAGCAATGCTTCATTATTACTATCGTAGTAAACAACTACTTTTTGAAGCGGTTTTTAAGAATGCATTTTCCATGCTTGCACCACAGTTAAATACAATTTTAAATGATGACTCGTCTATTGAGGAAAAAGTAAAAAACTTCACCTCTAACTATATATCATTTATAATAAAACATCCTTATTTACCGAATTTCATTATTCAAGAGTTAAATAGAAATCCAGATTTCCTTCAGAAAATTCAAGAGAATTCAACACTCTTAAATATCGAGAAGTTCAAAAAACGAGTGGATTTTGAAATCAAGGAAGGGATTTTAAACCCCATTTCTGGTGAGCAACTATTCATTAATATTCTGGCTTTAAACATCTTTCCCTTTGTAGCAAAACCATTGGTTAAGGCTTTTACAAAAGAAGATGATAAAGGTTTTAGGCAGCTTATGGAAAACCGAAAGACAGAAGTTGCGGATTTTATAATCAATGCCATAAAAATATAGTACCATGAAAACACGTTTTAGTATATTGATTCTTCTTTTTGTTGGCTTACAAAGTTGGTCCCAAGACATTGTAACCTTGGACAAGTGCTACCAATTGGTGTCGGAAAATTATCCTCTAGTTAAGCAACTAGCTTTATTAGAAAATCAAAATGCTTTAGAATTAGATCTTATAGATACCCAAAAACTGCCGCAATTGGACTTTGATGCGCAAGCTGCCTATTTATCAGATGTGACTCAAATACCACTTCCAGACACTGGCATTAAGCCACCAAATAATGATCAATATCGGGCAACACTTTCTGTGAATCAATTAATTTATAATGGTGGTGCCATTCATGCATCATCTAAAGCAAAATTGGCTCAACTAAAAACCCAGCAAAAGCAATTGGAAGTGTCGTTGTATCAGTTAAAACAACGTGTTAATCAACTATACTTTTCTATTTTGTTACACAATGAATCTTTGGATTTATTAGTAGCCAAAAAAGAGCAATTAGAAAGTAAGTTACGTGAAGTCACAGCAGGAATTGAATACGGAACCATGTTGCCAGCTTCTGATAAAGTGCTGGTAGCCGAACTATTAAAAATAAAACAACAGGTCACCGAAATCACTAATAATAAAAAGGTGCTAACTGAAACCTTATCGGCCTTAATAGGTGTGTCATTAAACGAATTTACCACATTTCAGAAACCTTCACTTGTAACAAGCCTCTCGCCTGCACTTCAACGACCAGAATTAGAATTGTTTCAGTTAAAAAAAGATGAAATTGAGAGTCAACAGGAATTAATTCAAAAAAACAATATGCCTAAACTATTCGGATTTGCATCGGGAGGTGTGGGAAATCCGGGTTTAAATATGTTAGACAATTCCTTTCAACCATTTTATACAATTGGTGTCAAGTTAAACTGGACTGTTTTTGATTGGAATGCCAATAAAAAGAAACGTGAATCCTTAATGATCAATAAAAATATTATTGAAAATGAAACGGAGATTTTTGAATTAAACACCAATATTGAACTTAATAAGTACGAATTAGAAATAGCTAAAATTGTAGAAACGATATTGATAGATACAGAAATCATCAACCTTCGAAAAGCCGTGTTATTAGCAACCGAATCGCAGCTACGAAATGGTGTTATTACGGCCTCCACTTATGTTACGGAATTAACAAATTTATATGAAGCCGAAAACAGTTTCGCAAACCATAACATTCAATTGCAATTAGCTAAAGCAAATTATAACATAACTCAAGGACAGTAAAAATGAAACGACAATATATATATTATTTAGGAATTAGTTTCGGACTATTAACGTTGAATTCTTGTAGCAATTCTAATGATAAAGCCGATGGATATGGAAATTTTGAAGCAACAGAAATCACCGTTTCTGCTGAAAATAACGGAAAGATTATGGCATTTAATGTACAAGAAGGCAATGCGCTTAAAAAAGATGCCTTTGTTGGTTATATAGACACAATCCCTTTAGCGTTAAAGCGCGAGCAATTACTAGTTTCTAAAGATGTTATTAGTAGTAAATCACAAGGTGTTTTATCCCAAATAGCCGTTTTAAAGGCGAAATTAAAAACAGCTAATATCAACAAAACTAGGACAGAAAATTTAATAAGAGATAAAGCTGGTACACAAAAACAATTGGACGATGTTCAAGGTGAAATAGATGTTATTAAGCAGCAAATACGCAGTGTAGAAATCCAAAATGCACCTGTAGTAAACGAATTGAAAAATTTAGACGTTCAACTTAAACAAATTGAAGATCAAATTAATAAATGCAAGATTATAAATCCAATAAACGGCACAGTATTAACCAAATATGCAGAACCTAGTGAAATAACAGCATTTGGAAAACCACTTTACAAAATTGCTGATTTAGAAAACATGGAATTGCGTGTTTTTATTAGTGAAACCCAATTAGCCAATATAAAAATTGGGGAATCCGTAACCGTTAAAATTGATTCAAATGATACCATGAAGGATTATGAAGGAACCGTCATATGGATTGCATCTGAGGCCGAATTTACACCAAAAATTATTCAAACGAAAGAAGAGCGTATTGCGCTTGTTTATGCCGTAAAAATAATCGTTAAAAATGATGGTAGCCTAAAAATAGGGATGCCAGCAGAAATGTGGTTAAATAACTCCAATAATAATCAATAAAAACTAAAAACAATGAAACACGTAATTTTCACATTAAGCCTATTGGCTTTAGTAAGCTGTAAAGACAGCAAAAATCAAGACCTAAAAACGGAAACTGCTGAACAACCTGCGGAGACCGATAACCATCATGATACCCACGAAGCCTCTGGGGTTTATTCCAATGCATGGGTAAGCGAAATACAAATTGATAATGGCGAAAAGTGGCAAGCCGATGCAACAACCAATGAAGGTATTCAAAAACTTCAAAACACAATCAATACACAAACAGCTAGCACATTAGATGACTATCATAAACTAGCAGAACAACTGAATGACGAGAAAAATTTTGTTGTAAAAAACTGTACAATGAAAGGCCCTTCGCATGACAATTTACACATTTGGCTTCACCCATTAATTGAAAAAATTGATGCGCTTTTAAAAACAGAGGATGTTGATGATGCTGAAAAAATTACGGTTAGCATCAAAGAAAACATTAATGCTTACAACACCTATTTTCAATAATAACTTAAAAAATTTTTTACCATGGAAAAGCATACATATAACGTGAATATTAATTGGACACAAGACCGAAAAGGTATGATGTGTTCACCAGAGTTACACAATAATGAAACCAATGAAACCAACTGTTTGGAAGTTGCAACACCACCAGAATTCCCAGGAGGAATGCCAAATATTTGGTCGCCAGAACATTTATTTACTGCCGCTGTTAGCAGTTGTTTAATGACTACTTTTTTGGCGATTGCAGAATTTTCCAAATTAGAATACGTGAGTTTTACATGTGATTCAAAAGGTATATTAGAAAAAGTAGATGGCAAATTTGTAATGAGCGAGGTGTTATTATTTCCTGAAGTTGTTATTACAGACGAGTCCAAACGTGATCGTACAGAACGTATTGTTGAAAAAGCAGAAAAAGCCTGTCTAATTTCAAATTCTATTACATCAAAAGTTACTATGGAAACTAAAATTATCGTTCAAAACTAAAGTGTCATGGGCATTTCAATTAGCCATATCAGCAAATCTTATAATCATGTAAAAGCCTTACAGGATATTTCTTTTGAAGTAAAACCAAATGAGCTTTTTGGTTTAATTGGTCCTGATGGCGCAGGAAAAACAACCCTTTTTAGAATTTTAACCACCTTGTTAATTGCCAATGAAGGTAATGCAACTGTTGCAGGTTATGATGTGCTGAAAGACTTTAAAGAAATAAGAAAGCACGTAGGTTATATGCCCGGGAAATTCTCATTATATCAAGATTTAACGGTTGAAGAAAATTTGAGATTTTTTGCAACTATTTTCGGAACCACTATTGCCGAAAACTACGATTTAATAAAAGATATTTATGTTCAAATTGAGCCATTTAAAGATCGTCGTGCTGGTAAATTATCTGGAGGTATGAAGCAAAAACTGGCTTTGTGTTGTGCGTTGATTCACAAACCCAAAGTATTGTTTCTTGACGAACCTACAACAGGAGTCGATCCCGTTTCCAGGAAAGAATTTTGGGACATGCTAAAACGCTTACAACAAAAAAATATAACCATTTTAGTTTCTACGCCTTATATGGACGAAGCTGCCTTGTGTGATAGAATAGCGTTAATTCAAGATGGCGAAATTTTACAGATTGATACACCGGAAGCCATCGTAAAGCAGTATCCTAAAACTATTTATGACGTTAGTGCAAACAATATGTATCAATTAATAATGAGCTTAAAAGCTTACCCACATCAGCATAGTGTATATCCGTTTGGTGAGTTTATACATTATACGGATACACGCGACGGATTTAATCCAAACGAATTAAAACAGTATTTACAAGCCCAAAACCTATCAAATATTACCATTGAAAAAACCCAAGTAACTATAGAAGATAGTTTTATGGAGTTAGCAAAATAAAAATAAACCCACAAACCTAACAGGTTTCAAAAAACGTGATAGGTCTCAATTCTGAAATTTCTGGAATTGATAATAATGAGACTCCCACTTCCGTGGGAGATAAATATGAATAATAACAAAGTCATACAAGCTGAAGGTTTAACTAAAATGTTTGGCGATTTCACCGCTGTAAATGCCATTACATTCGCCGTTGAAAAAGGTGAGATTTTCGGATTTCTTGGGGCTAATGGCGCCGGGAAAACAACCGCCATGAAAATGCTGATTGGAATTTCAAATCCAACATCAGGTTCAGCGCAGGTAGCCGGTTTTGATGTCTTTACTCAAGCGGAAGACATCAAAAAAAATATCGGCTATATGAGTCAAAAATTTGCATTATATGATGACTTAACCGTTAAAGAAAATATTACATTTTTTGGAGGTATCTATGGTTTGACCAAGCAAAAAATCAAAGAGAAAACAAATGAAATGATAGATGATTTAGGTCTAGAGGATGTAGCCAAACAATTAGTTGGTTCGTTACCCTTGGGCTGGAAACAAAAAATTTCATTTTCGGTAGCCCTATTGCACGAGCCAAAAATTGTTTTTTTAGATGAGCCTACTGGTGGTGTAGATCCTATAACTAGGCGTCAGTTTTGGGAAATGATTTATAGAGCAGCACATCAAGGCACAACTATTTTTGTTACCACACATTATATGGATGAAGCCGAGTATTGTGATCGCGTTTCTATTATGGTAAATGGAAAGATAGAAGCTTTGGATACGCCAAAAAAATTAAAGGAACAGTTTCAAGTTACTAGTATGAATGATGTGTTTTTAAAACTAGCCAGAGGATGAAACGATTTATAGGTTTTGTTACCAAAGAATTTTATCACATTTTTAGAGATAGGCGTTCCTTGTTTATTCTCTTTGGAATGCCTATTGTCCAAATTTTACTATTTGGTTTTGCCATTACCAATGAAATTAACAATGTGGATATTGCTATTTTAGATCACTCAAATGATGCCACCACAAATGAAATCATTAATAAAATATCAGCATCAAAATACTTTAGTGTCAAGCAACTTATTGAACGTGAAGATGATATAGAAGCTGTTTTTAAAAAGGGAAAAGTGAAAGCTGTTTTAAACTTTGAAAAAGATTTTAGTAAAAATCTTATAAAAGATCGCCAAGCTACCGTTCAAATAATTACAGATGCAACAGACCCAAACACGGCTAACACCATTAGTAATTATGTAAATTCTATTTTAAAAAAATACCAGCAAGAGCAAAACAAAGCTATAACTATTAATTATGTTATAGTTTCAGAACCAAGAATGGTCTATAATCCAGAACTAAAAAGTGTGTATATGTTTGTTCCTGGTGTAATGACTATTATATTAATGCTGGTTTCGGCTATGATGACGTCCATTTCCATTACACGAGAAAAGGAATTAGGAACGATGGAGATTTTATTAGTGTCACCTATAAAACCTTTTCAAGTAATTTTTGGTAAGGTGTTTCCGTATATTTTCTTGTCGGTAATTAATGCTATCGTAATTGTTTTGTTGAGTATTTTCATCTTTAAAATGCCTGTTCAAGGGAGTTTAATTTTATTGGCTTTTGAGAGTATTTTATTTATTGTATCAGCTTTAGCTTTAGGAATTTTAATCTCAACCATTTCAGCAACACAACAAACCGCGATGATGATTTCATTAATGGGTTTAATGCTTCCAGTAATTCTATTATCAGGCTTTATTTTTCCCATTTCAAGTATGCCAATCCCTTTACAATTTATCAGTCATGCCATTCCTGCAAAATGGTTTATTATCATATTAAAAGGAATTATGCTTAAAGGTGTTGGGCTGGAATTTATATGGAAAGAAACACTGATTTTAATAGGCATGACCGTTCTCTTTATGGGAATAAGTGTAAAGAAATATAAAATTAGATTAGAGTAAAAAACGGTGACCAGTTTAAGAATGATAAAGATTCTGGGCTGAATAAAAAAAGAATTAATTTAATAAATAGATTCCCGCTTTGCTGGGAAATGATATGAAAACAATACGATATATCATCCAAAAAGAATTCAAGCAAATCTTTAGAAATAAAGGGATGCTACCAATCATTTTTGTGTTACCACTACTCCAATTAATTATTTTATCTAATGCAGCTACTTTTGAGGTCAAGAATATCAAATTCGCATATATAGATAATGACCATAGTAAATCATCAAGAGCACTAATAGAGAAATTTGAGGCTTCTACATATTTTAATGTTTTAACAGCCTTTCCAACTCAAAAATTGGCAAGTTCAGCTATGCTAAAAGGAGAAGTAGATGTTGTTTTAGAGATTCCCTCTCATTTTGAACGTGATTTGCTAAAGGAAAAAAAAGGTGCTTTGGGAGTTACTATTAATGCTATTGATGGTGCTGCTGCCGGTGTTGAAAACGTATATGTTTCTCAAATAATTCAGAATTATAATAGGCACATTAAAACGGATTTGATGCAATTTTCAGAATCTCAATTTCAACCTGTTGACATTGCTACCATCCCACTTTTTTGGTATAATGAAACGTTAAACTACAAAACGTTTATGGTACCTGGTATATTAGTACTATTAGTTACCATGATCACGTTATTTCTTTCAGGAATGAATATTGTTCGCGAAAAAGAAATTGGAACTTTAGAGCAAATCAATGTAACGCCTATAAAGAAAAGTCAATTTATTATTGGTAAGCTTTTTCCGTTTTGGGTTATTGGAATGGGCTTGTTAACTATTGGATTAATTCTTGCAAGGCTCATTTTTAATGTGCCTATGGTAGGAAGTTTATTACTTATGTACCTCTATACTTCCATTTTTATTTTGGTGATACTCGGTATGGGATTATTTATTTCCAATTTTACCGATACCCAGCAACAAGCCATGTTTATCGCTTGGTTTTTTGTAGTGATTTTTATTTTAATGAGCGGACTGTTTACACCCATTGAGAGTATGCCAGAATGGGCCCAAATACTTACCGAATTTAATCCTATCAAATACTTTGTTGAAGTCATGCGTATGGTGATGCTTAAAGGTTCCGGTTTTATCGATATCCTGCCACAACTAGTAAAAACACTTATTTACGCATTACTAATGAATGGATTAGCGGTTTGGAGTTATAAGAAAACGACTTAATTCCCTTTAACACGTGTCCAAAGTTCAGACATTAATTTCTTGGCATCGCGACTACCTTTGGGCTGTTCAATAAAACTAATGTTTCCAGTTTCATCATCTTTATCAATCAAAAATTGAAAAACAAAACTTTCGGAGGCAGGTTCTAAACTCAATAACCCAAAACGTAAATCATTATAGTATAATTTTCCGTCTTGTTGTGTTATGGTGTACCATCCTTTTGAAATGTGAATCATGCGTTGCATTTTGTCATTGGAAAGCAAATCGGCTATCAATTCATGGTTTTTAGGATATGACACGAATGAAATAGGCTGCGTATCGAAAAAAGAATAGTTTCCAAGCAAGTAGGCGTCCTGTGTTTCTACATTAGCACTCCATAATATGGTATTTAGAGGTGACGGTCTTGTGTCAATCTGCAAATAGCTTAGATGTTGTTTTTCCAAAGCATTTTCAAATTTTGTGAAAGCGGTCCACTTTAAAATAAATGTAAGTACTAGATACGCGGTACTTACTAATAATCCTGTACGATTGTAAAATTGACGTTTTTCTGATGTTCGTTTTTGAAACATGGTCAAAATCAAGAATACTAAAAATGGCAAGGTATATAAGGGATCAACAACAAATATGGTTTTAAAAGCCAAGCGTAAATCAAATGGCCAAAATAGCTGCGTTCCCCAAGTGGTATGTGCATCCAGAATAGGGTGCGTTACAAAAGCCCAAAAGAAAAGCCAAGACCAACCTTTAACACTTTTATATTTTTCATATCGTGATACCAACCATCCAAGAATTGGTGCAAAAATGATAGAGAATAAAATGGAATGTGTAAAACCTCTGTGAATTTCTAAAGCTGTAACGGTATCTGTAAAATAGGAAGACAGGATATCTAAATCAGGAATTGTTCCCGCAATAGCCCCATAAAGCATGGCTCTATTACCAACTTTTCTACCTAAAACGGCCTCACCAACAGCAGCGCCTAAAACTATTTGCGTTAAAGAATCCATGGGCTTATAAGAAAGTTAGAATTAGGTAAAGTACTATTTAGAATGATATATCCCATTGAATTCGAAAACGCCATTCTTTCTGCTCCATCCTTTCTGGGCTTTCATAATCAAAATGCGTAACTTCCATGGTGAGTTTATTCCTATGTTCTTTAAAAAACCAGTTAAAAGCCATACCCATTTCTTGCTCCTTGCTGTAACCAAAATCCGTATTTGGCGTGTAATGCGCGTATATTCCAGCAACCTCTAAGGGTTTAGGAACAAAGTCTAAAATATTTGAGAAAAAATAACCTGCTTGCAGATAATAACCTGTTAATGTTCTGTCTGTGTTGGTTTTATAATCTGTAATTTTTTTGATGTGATTTTCATTTTGCCAAGAAAACCCCCGATATTTAAAAGCCGTTTCAAATAAGGCTTGATTTATACGATATTGACCCGGTTCATTACTATCGTAACCTACCAAATTACCACCACCTGCTGAAGAAAACCGGGTGTACTGGCTTCTATTAGTTGCTGCGGCAATAGCCAATAAAGCACTAGGTTTTTCATGAAATTTGATATCAGATCCGGTCATTTCTAATTCACGACCAAATAAATTGTATTGTAATCTACCAACATATAATAAATGATTATCGTCATTAATTGTGGAACCTCTACCCGTTCCTGTTAATACTGATATATGATATGTAAAGTCATAAAACGTTTCTGGAAAAATACGGCCGTAAAACTCAATTCCTTGTTGCCTATCTATTGTAAAAGGCCTGTTAATGATGGAGCGATCTAACATTTGTTGTTTACCAGATGATATAATTCTTTCTCGACTATAATAGGTTTTCCATTGCCCAATTTTAATTTTAAAAAAGTCCCAACGCTCAATCATAACGCGAAAATCCAAAAGATTCCCTTGGGCAAGTTCATACTCAAAATAATATTTAAGCCATGGTTTATAGGCATTTCCACCTATTTTTAAACGGGCTCTATTTATCTTGAATGATGTTTTATTATCTTGAAAAAAATCATCAAAATTAACGGGGCTTTGGTCGTTAGGTGTGGCAAAACGAAACTGTAATCGTGCTTCTAAATGAAGTGAGTAATTTTTATCAGGCGTACTAAATTGAAACCCTTTTTTTGTGTATTCAACATTAATTTTTTGTGAAGAAATAGAATCAGTTTGTGCTATAAGTGTATTAATAGCAACAAACTGAAGTAAAATAATTGATAAAAAAGTAGTCGATTTAATGGACATAGCTATTAGAACTCAAAGTCTTTTTAAGATTTTAAGTGATTTTATGGTATCAAAAATTAAATACGGGTTACTTTAACAGCGTTCATACCCTTCATACCTTTTTCTAATTCAAAAGATACGGCGTCATTTTCTGCTATTTCGTCAATTAAGCCACTAACGTGACAGAAGTATTTTTCTTGATTTTCAGAATCAATAATAAACCCAAAACCTTTGGAGTTATCATAAAAAGAAACTTTCCCTTTTCTTACGGGATCAAATTCTTCAATATCACTGTCATCACGTTTTGGAATGCTTACTTCAATACTTTCTGCATCAACTTTAACACGCATATTTGGATCTGGTGGTGTATCCGTTAAATTTCCATTGAAATCAACATAAGCAATAGGAATACCGTCACTTCCGCTTTCTTCTTTATCAAGTTTTCTAGCTTCCATTTTTTTACGTTTGTCCTCACGTTTCTTTAAACGCTTCTTTTCCTTTTCACTTTTGTTAAATGTCTGTTGCGATTTTGCCATTGTTATTTTATAGTAATTTTTTTAGGGTTAAATTGAAGAAATAAAATAATAATAACATGGTTTAAAAAGAACTATGGTCGTATTATAAGCCTAAATTCAGATTTTAGGTTACTCCTGCAATGCGTACAAATATAAGATATTAATTTCCTATTTGAAAGTTACACATGGAATTCTGCAAATTCGATACCTAAAGTGTTTTCAATATTCTGGATTAACTTGCGCTCATCGTCTAAAATTAAAGCTATAGAACGCCCTTTTTTACCAGCTCTTGCAGTTCTTCCACTTCGGTGTGTATAATATTCTAGTTGCTCTGGCAACTGATGGTGAATAACAAATGCCAAATCGTTTACATCAATACCACGAGCAGAGACATCGGTAGATACCAATATTTGAACAGATTCATTTTTAAACGCACGCATTACTTTATCCCGTTCTTTCTGTTGCATATCGCCTTCCAAAGCACCAACTGAAAATCCTTCATTCAATAACGCTTCTGTTAAGTTTTGGGTTCCAGCTTTTGTTTTGCAGAAAATTATTCCACGTTGTTTTTTAAAGCCTTCTAATAAATTAATTAAAACTGAAACTTTACCTTTTATGGAAGTTCTTATAAATTGATGTGTAATATTGGCGTTTACCAAACTATTTCTATTTACTTCTATTTTAATCGCTTTTGGCGACATATAGGTTTTTATCATTTTCTGAATTTCTACAGGCATGGTAGCCGAAAACAACCACGTAAAACGCTTTCCAGATGTAAATGTTAATATGCGATTTAAATCCTGTTTAAAACCCATGCTTAACATTTCATCAGCTTCATCTAAAACCAATGTCTTAATGTTTTCAATATCAATATCACCACGATCAATTAAATCTAATAAACGTCCTGGTGTTGCAACAATAATATGAGTAGTTCGTTTTAAAGCTTTAATTTGTTTGTCAATTTTTTCACCACCATACACACCTTCTGCAAAAATCTTATAATCGCAATATTTGGTAAATCTGAAAAGTTGCTTTTGAATTTGTTGTACCAACTCACGTGTTGGAGCTAAAATAAGCGCTTGAATTTCCGATTTATTAGGATCTATTTGATGTAGAATAGGCAGCCCATAAGCAGCCGTTTTTCCGGTTCCTGTTTGCGCTAAACCAATTAAATCAGTTTGTTTTTGTAACAAAACAGGAATTACTTGGGCCTGAATTTCAGTTGGCTTTTCAATGTGGAGTTCTTTTAAGGCTTTTATATATTCTTTACGAATGCCTAAATCGGAAAATGATGTCATAATAATTTTATTGAGCTGCAAAGGTAGATTTATTTCAGCACTATTGTATAATTAAAAAAGGGAAACTGTTAAGCCATACATTAAGCTTATATTTGTTGTATAATTCCTGAAGTTATTAGCCATGCATCCAAATAATAAACATCTTAAACCTTATGATTTTGTAAGATTAATTCATGCAAATCCAGATTTAAAACCATTTGTTTTTACGAATAAGTTTCAAACAAAAACTATTGATTTTTCTTTATCAGATGCTGTTTATCAATTAAATAAAGCCATTCTTATTTCGGATTATGGATTAACGGATTATCAATTACCTAAAGGTTATTTGTGCCCTCCTATTCCTGGTCGTGCGGATTATTTACATTACCTAAACGATTTAATTACTTCTGAAACTTTACCTGTTAAAGGCTTGGATATTGGCGTTGGCGCAAATGCTATTTATCCAATTTTAGGAGCAAAACTGTATCAATGGCGCATGGTTGGTGCAGATATTAATAAGCAATCTGTTGAAATTGCTCAAAACAACATCAATTTAAACTCGAGTTTGGAGGGTTTGGTTGAAATTCGTTTTCAGGAAAATCCTGCATATATTTTTTCTAATATTATAAAACCGGAAGAATATTATCATTTTACCATGTGTAATCCACCGTTTCATGCGTCCGAACAAGAAGCTCTAAAAGGAACACAACGTAAACTGAAAAATCTGAACTTGGATAAAAAAGCAGCTCTTAATTTTGGAGGTCAATCGTATGAATTATGGTGTAATGGTGGGGAAGCTTTATTTATAAAACGCATGATTAAGGAAAGTAAAACATTTAGTAACCAAGTAGGTTGGTTTACAACATTAGTTTCTAAAGCGGCCAATTTACCCAAGCTAATCAAGCAATTGGACAAATTAGGTGCAACACATCAAGTTATTGATATGGCCCAAGGTCAGAAAGTATCCCGAATTTTGGCTTGGCAATTCTCCAATTAATCCAATTGGTAGTAACCACATTTTAAGTAAGCACCTTCTGGAAAACTGATAGGATGATCGGAGTCATGTTGTGTTTTTAAAACCAATGTATAACGCCTTTTGGCCTGGGACAATGTTGCTTTATTCACATCAAAAAAGGCATCGGCAATAATTCGAGACGAACAGGACGCTAAAACCAACATACCACCTTTTGCAGTAAGCTTTTCTCCTAGTTGTGCTAATTGGGCATATTTCTTTTTGGCTAACTGTATTTCGGACTGTTGCTTGGCAAAACTAGGAGGATCAATAACCACCACATCAAAGGTTTTACCAGATTGGATGAGTTGTTCCATTTCAGCAAACGCATCACCTGCAATAATATGATGTTTCCCAGTATAGTCGTTCAACCTGCCATTTTCTAAAGCTATTTCAAGCGCTTGCTTACTTATATCTAAACTTGTGACTTCTTTTGCGTGATTGGCTAAAGCATGAACTGAAAATCCTCCAGCATATGAAAACACATCCAACACCGTTTTACCTGTACTTAATTTGCCCACACGACGTCTGTTTTCTCTGTGATCTAAAAAGTAACCCGTTTTATGACCTTTAATGACATTGGCGGAAAAATTAACACCATGTTCTATAAATTTTACGACTTCATTTTCCAAAGTACCATAAATTACGGAACCATCAACCAAACCGAAATCTGCTTGTTGCAAATTTCTGCTTAAGCGCATAACAACCGTCTCTACATTGGAAATAGTTATAAGCATTTCGGTTATATCCTTAATGTATCCTAACCAAATTTCAGAATATACTTTAATTACCAAAACATTGGCATATACATCAGCAATTAATCCTGGAAAGCCATCGTTTTCACCAAATAACAAGCGATAACCTGTAGTATTTGTTTTTAAGAGTGAAGCTCGTTTTTTAAAAGCAGCATCTATTTTACTTTGGAAGAATGCTGAATTAATCGTTTTGGGTTCACCATGATGTAACATTTTAATTCTAATTGGCGAAGACGCATCATACAAACCTACACCAATAAACGCATTATCGCGTTTTCTAAAAATTACGGCAACATCACCAGATTTTCCGTCTTTATTAATTTTTTCAATACTATTTTCAAAAACCCAAGGATGACCTTGAAGCACAGAGCGTTCACCATTTGCGTTTAACTTGACCGCCAATCGTGTGGTTGATTTTTCAAATTTAGGAATAGTAATAGAAGACATGTTGATTATGGTTTGTGCAAAAATAGAAAATGCATAGCAGCTAACAGCTTACTATGCATTTAAAATTATTAGTTGGAGGGTTTTATAAAATTACTTGGGATTTCCAAAAATATCCAACTCCACAACTGGTTTCCCTAACTTTTTAATTTCAGACCATTGTGTGGCTTTATCACCAACTATAACATAAATCATTTCAGGTTCCTGTAAATATTTATTGATGATGTTTTTATAATCCTCCAAAGTCATGGCAATTAATGCTGCTTGATTCTTTTCAATATAATCATTGGAGTATCCATACTTACTAATATTACGAAGGATAGCCAATTTAGCACCTAAACTTTCATAAGCACGTGTATTGGCTTTTAAAAGCTTGTTTTTGGTTAATTCAACGTCAGCTTCTGTAAAATTTTCAGCATAATTAGCAACCATATCTTGTATGATTTCCAATGATTTTAAAGTGGCATTTGCACGAACGCTAGATCGCACCGTAAAAGGAGCCACTTCCAAACTAGTTCCAGTTCCAGAATAGGCGCCATAGGTATAGCCTTTTTCTATCCGTAATGTTTGGAATAAACGACCGCTAGAACCACCACCTAAAATTTCATTTGCAAAGTCTAAACTTTGAGCATCGTCATTGGTTGCAGATAAAGCTAATTTCCCAATATTTAAAACGGATTGTTTAGAATCTGGAACATCAATAAAATAAATGGTGTTTTTATTATTTTCCGAAGGTAATTGAAACGTTGGAATTTGTGGCGCTTGACCTTTCCAAGTATTTAAGGTTTCTAATACGCCTAATGTTTCAGATTTTGACATAGCACCTGCAATATGAAAATTCGCATTTTCAGGAACTAAATTGCTGTAATATGCTTTCAAATCGTCTAAACTAATATTTTTAAACGATTCTAACGTACCGCTTCCAGGAATAGCGGATGGATGGTTTTTACCATATAACAATTGGTTATAAGCCAAACTGGCTATAGCATTTGGATTGGATTCTCTGTCTTTCAAACCAGTTTCCAAACCTTGCATAAGGCGCTTGTATTCGGCCTCGTCCCAACGTGGCTCTAGGATAATTTCCTTGACAAGTGCTATGGTTTCTTCAAAGTTTTTTTCTAAACAAGTACCTGTAATATGAAAATCCTCATTAGTACTGTACATATTAATAGTGGCACCTAATAAACCAATAGCTTCTTCTAATTCTGCTGGCGTTTTATTGGCTGTACCTTCAAGCATTAAATTACTTAACATACTGGCAACACCTGCTTTATTTTTAGGATCTAATAGTTGTCCACCAGGAATAGTAATGTCAAACTGTACTAATGGTGTTTCGTTGTTTTCTATACCAAAAACGCGCATGCCATTTTCTAAATTTCCAGTCCAAATGGCTGGCATTTTAAATTTTGGTAATTCGCCAAAAGCAGGTTCGCTTCTATCATATTTGCTAACTGTTTTTTCGTATTCAGCTTCTTCACCTTGACCAACTTCCTCGCTAGCTACGTCTTGTTTCACCTCTTCAATCCAAACCGTTGCTTCTTTAGCATCTAAAACCACTAAATCAAGTTGCCCTTTTGGCACAACACTGGTCATTACGTAATTTTTGTTTTTGATATATTGCTTGTAAACGCGCATAACATCATCTGCAGAAACTGCATTTGTAAGTTTAGCTGTTTTGGTAATATAGCTAGGGTCGCCTGCAAATTCATTATCCTGACCTAATTGGAATGCTTTATTTAAAACCGTACTTACGCCTTGG
Organism: Bizionia sp.; assembly: GCF_048259285.1. Taxonomy (NCBI): domain Bacteria; kingdom Pseudomonadati; phylum Bacteroidota; class Flavobacteriia; order Flavobacteriales; family Flavobacteriaceae; genus Bizionia; species Bizionia sp. Next base: position 30,725 of record NZ_JBLXHU010000005.1, read on the forward strand.
TATAAATTGGTTTCCAATTCCGCTTTTATACGTTTTAAATCACGTTCATTGACACCGTTTTTCTCAAAACGTATTAAACCTGAATCGATTGCTTTTTTAACAGCATCTAAATTAGTTTGCTCATTTGCTCTGACGCGAAACACAAATTCCCCAGCCAATTCGCTACTGTATTGGTATGTGCTGATGTTTGGTGCTAATTTTTGCTCTTCAACAACGACTTGATATAAAGGTGCGTTCTTACTCCCACTTAACAATTGTCCTAGAATTTGGAGTGCATACGAATCTTTGTGATATTCCTCCACGGATGGAAATACCATACGCAATTCAGGAAGTTAAGCGAAATTATCTTCAAAATATAAAGACTTTGTTTCAGCTAAAGTTACAGGTTGTGGTTGTAAGGATTCTACTTCAGGACCACTTGGAATTTCGCCAAACCATTTTTCGACTAACGTCTTGGTTTCTTCAAAATCAATATCACCTGCAATTACTAAAGTAGCATTGCTGGCTCCGTAATATTGATTGTGAAATTCTTTAACATCTTCTATGGTAGCCGCTTGTAAATCGGGTAAAGATCCTATAACCGTCCAGTTATATGGATGGCCTTCTGGATAGAGATTGGAGCGGATAATTTCATCTGTATATCCATAAGCAGCATTATCCACACGTTGGCGTTTTTCGTTTTTAACAACTTGTTTTTCACGTTCCAAGGCCGCTTTAGTAACCGTATTAATCATATAACCAAACCGATCAGAATCTATCCATAAGATTTTTTCAAAAGCGTCTTTTGGAACAACTTCGTAATAAACCGTATAATCGTTGGAAGTTCCGCCATTACGACTTCCACCCCATTCCGGAATCATTTTTCTGTTAGCACCAACTGGTACATTTTCTGAATCATTAAAACTCATGTGTTCAAAGAAATGAGCAAAACCTGTTTTACCTGGTTTTTCTCGGTTGGAACCTACATGCATTATCGTTGCTACAGCAACAATTGGATCACTGTTATCTTGATGAAGTATCACCTCTAGACCATTGTCTAAAGTAAATTTTTCGTAATCAATAGCGAAATCTTTTTCAATTTCTTGAATGGGTTCTTTGGGTTTTTCTTCGCATGACATACAAAAGATGAGTAAAGCTATTAAGCTGTAAATTTTTGGTTGCATAGTGTTTAGTTTAGAGTTTAAAGATACTTAAACTCTATAAATGCAATCCGTAAGAAAGCGTTAGAATTATCTATAGCTTTGTAGTGACCTAAATAGAATAGAGCTAACCTTGATTCTAATTTATGAGGATTTTTTTGGTAATTGATTGATTTAAGTAGGAAACCTTAACAACATATAAGCCAGAGCTTAAAGATGAAATGTTTATGCTATTTACTTGAGGCGTTGTAGTTTGCTGTTTTACCAATTTACCGTTTACTGAATAGATATCAATATGGGCATTAGAATTTAAATTTTTGATATGCAAATAATCCGTTGCTGGATTTGGATACAATAAAACATCTAAATTTTGGGCAACCTCTTCCCTACTTAATGAGTTACAATCTGTTTCATTAGCAACGAAATGTGAAGCACTATCAATTATCCAATTGGCTAAATAACTCGCTTGAACATCATCTACAAAAATACAAGTCAAATTAGCATTTCCTTCGGCATTGAAGCTTGAGATTCTATGATTTCTAGTGTTCCGGATATCTAACGTATTTAAGTTGTTATTACCCAAACGTACAAATCGTAAATCATTGTTTGCAGATATATCAATGTTTTCTAATAAGTTGTTGCTAGCATGTAACAATAATAATTGAGGTGCATTAAAAAGCTCTAATTCCGCAATGTTATTGTTTTCACACATCAATCGTTTCAAACCGCTATTAGCGCTTAAGTCCAATTCGGTAAACTGATTATTACTAATATCGACATAGGTAATATCAGAACATTGACTGAAAGAAATGGTATTTAAATTATTACCTGAACATAATAAGCTGCGCAAATCATGATTGCTTGAAATGTTTAAAACATTTAAATTATTAGTACCACAATTTAAAGATTCCAATTCCTGATTATTTGTAACATTTAAAGTGTTTAAATTATTAGAATAACACGAAAGCACCTCAAGTTCTAAATTATTTGAAACATTAAGTGTTGATAAATTATTTAAACTACAAGCTAATAACTCTAAATTAGGAAGGTGGGAAACCGTTAATGTTTGTAATAAATTATTACTAACATATATTTCTTTAAGAAGGAGATTTTGAGAAATATTTAGTGTTTCAATACTGTTATTATCAATATCCAAAACTTCTAAAAAGGCATTATTAGATAAATCTAAAGTCGACAAATTATTAAAATAAGCATTTAAATATTTCAGGTGAATGAAAGCTTCAATACCAGTTAAATCCGTAATGTTTTTATCATTAATATTTAAATTGTTTACTAATTCGGCATCACTATTTAGTATATTTCCAGTAAGGCCATTAGTATCAATACCTTGATTAATGAGCGCTTGTTCAAAATTTGAATCTGGAATAGCGGTTGTAGTTTGCGCATTGGAGAAACTAGCAAATAGAAACATCATGCAAAAATACATGATAAACGTAAATTGAGATGTAGGTTTAATTAATGACAAAATTTAAATAATTAATAGCGGTTGGTGCGTTAAATGTATTATTTAATTGTAGCTGAGTCTATTATATTCGTTATGTTAAACATAAAAATCGGTAATCGGCTAATTGGTTGTTATTTAACACAAAAATTGATCGATAATTAATTGTTAAATCCACGAACAGATTGTTTAAGGAATTGTATTTTTGCAGCTAATTTTACAAACTATTTATATGTTACCATTATTTCGCATTATTGCTTTTTTAGAAGGTGTTTCTTATATTTTATTACTTTTTATTGCTACACCAATAAAGTATCTATCAGACGATCCTCAATATGTTAAAATGTTAGGTATGCCACATGGTATATTATTTATTGCATACATTATATTAGCTATAGTAATTAGCAAAAAAATGGAATGGAGCAATAGTACTCTTGCTAAAGTTTTACTAGCCTCAATTATCCCATTTGGTACATTTTACGTGGAATACCATTACCTTAAGAAAGCTTAAAAAGTATGCAAGATTTACAATGTTTAATTTATGATTATAGTGTAGCTGCAGGTTTATCTGAATCCTATGCGAAAGCTATTAATATGCTAGCTCTGTTAGTAGGTTTGCTTATTATAATTGTAATTGCGGATTTTGTTGCTCGTAAACTTTTAATAAATGTATTTAATAGTTTGGCGGCAAAGTCGAAAACTAATTTTGATGATTTATTAGTTAATCACAAAGCACCAAGAAACATTGCGCATATTGTTCCCTTAATTATTACATTAAAACTCTTCCCTTTTGTTTTTTATGATTACCCCGAATTTGAAAGTCATATTATAGTATTAATTAAGGTTTATGGAATAGTTTTAACCGTATGGATTATTAGAAGTGTTTTACAAACCTTTGAATCTTATTTTAAAACCTTACCACGACTACGAGACAAACCTATAGATAGTTACATTCAAGTAGGCATGTTGTTTATTTGGATTATAGGTTTCGCATCCATTTTAGCGGTTGTAATTAATTTGTCCTTTCTTAAATTTTTCACCACATTAGGTGCTGCATCAGCCATTCTTTTGTTGATTTTCAAGGACACCATTATGGGATTTGTTGCCAGTATTCAAGTGGCAATTAATGATTCTGTTCGTATTGGCGATTGGATTACTATGGAAAAATATGGAGCTGATGGGGATGTTATCGAGATTAACCTTTCCACGGTTCAAGTTCAAAATTTCGATTTAACAATTACCCATATTCCAACATTTGCACTAATAACGGATTCGTTTACAAATTGGCGTGGTATGCAATCCTCGGGAGGAAGACGTATAAAACGATCTATCCTTTTAAAGGCGAAGAGCATTCATTATTTAACAGATGAAAAAATTGAAAAACTGAAGGATATTCAGTTAATAACTGCGTATTTGAATCAAAGACAAAATGATATTGTTAATTTCAATACATCTAACGCCATTGATAAATCCACTTTAATAAATGGAAGGAATTTAACAAATTTAGGCGTATTTCGTAAATACATGCAAAGTTATATTGAAAACCATTCAGGAATCAATAAAGACATGATGATTATGGTACGTCAATTAGCACCTACCTCTCAAGGATTGCCTTTAGAGATTTATGCCTTTAGTGCCGATAAACGTTGGGCTAATTATGAATATATTATGTCAGATATTTTCGATCATGCTTTGGCTGCCGTTCCTTATTTTGATTTGGAAGTTTTTGAATTATCCACGGTAATTGGTACTTCAAACCAATAGAAATTATGTTAAATAAATCAAAAAACAGAGATTGAAACATCTATAACCTGCATCTAGTCGTAATTATATTGAACTAAAAACTTAACTATAATTATGATTAAAAAAATTTCAATTCTTGTATTTACAAGTGTCGTAGTCATGTCCTGTGTTTCAAAAAAGAAATATGTTGCTTTACAACAGGAAAATGGCGAATTAACAAGTGAACTTCAAAAAACACGAGTTGCTAAAGAAGATTTAGAAAATAAATTCGCCGAAATTCAAGCGCGAATAGACACCTACAATTCCAAATTAAATCAATTAACCGAAGAAAATGATGCCAAATTTGTTTCCGTTGGAGATGATATGATTATCTCTAATGATACACGTAAGCAAATGAATGAGACCTTGAAACATGTGGATCCTGTGGCATTACAAAATGCGGAAACATTAAAAGACTCCATGAATTTAGCTGTTGGTTACAATTTGCGTAAATCCATGGACACAAGCAGCTTAAATGAAGATGATGATATTGCCATTAATATAGATGAGACGGTAGTTATGATTTCCATTTCGGATAAATTATTATTTAATACCGCTAGTTATAAAGTGAGCAATAAGGCCAATAATATTTTACAAAAATTAGCCGATGTTATCAATTCAGAACCAAGTATTGAGGTTATGGTTGAAGGACACACAGATGCTAGAAGTATTAATACAGGGGCTGTTAAAGACAATTGGGACTTGAGTGTATTACGTGCAACATCAGTTGTACGAAAATTACAAAAGGATTATAATGTTGCTCCTGAAAAACTAATTGCTTCTGGTAGAAGTTTTTACTTACCTGTTGCCGAAAATGATTCGGCAGATGGTCGTTCTAAAAACAGACGTACACGTATCATTATTTTACCAAATATCAATAAGTTTTTTGCCTTAATGGCATCAAACGACGAATAATTAGCTAATATTTTTTTATTAGTCCATATTAAAGGCTGCCTACTTTGGCAGTCTTTTTTATTTTGTTTATTTGTATTACTATGCATTCAGAATTAGACTCAATAGAACAGCAATATCAAGGCTATAAACAGACACCCGCTTTGTGGCTGGAATCGGCTATTATGGGAATTTCACAATTAACCTTACCCAACAATTCAATAGATTCTTATATTAAAACCTTACCCAAGAATTTACGTCTAGGAAAACGTGTGGAACAGTTTGTTTTTAATGAACTGGAACAAAATGACGCGGTTTCCATATTAGTTGAAAATATTCAAATACAAGAACTAAAGCAAACTATTGGCGAACTAGATGCTATAATTACTTTAAATAACGAACCAATTCATTTAGAAATTGTCTATAAATTTTATGTGTATGATGACTCTGTAGGAATTTCAGAAACAGATCATTTTATTGGACCTAACAGAAAAGATAGTCTCGTTGAAAAACTTACCAAGCTAAAAAACAAGCAGCTTCCACTACTCTATAAGCCGCAAACGAAAACATTACTGGCAAATTTAAAATTAGATGTGAGTAAGATTCAGCAAAAAGTTTGTTTTAAAGCACAATTATTTTTGCCCTATAAAAAAGAAATTATGCTAAAGGAATTAAATCCAGATTGTATTGTGGGCATTTACTTAAGAAAAGAACAAGTAGCGACATTTGAAACCTGTAGTTTCTATTTTCCGAGTAAACCGGATTGGTTAATTCAGCCGCACCACGCTGTAAATTGGATAGATTATGAGGCTTCGCAGGAAGACCTGAATAGAATTTATATTGAAAAAAATTCAGCCTGTTGTTGGATAAAACAGGCTGATGATTCTATTATAAAAAGTTTTATTGTATGGTGGTAAACACGCTAATCTTCAGGCGGTTTTCCATGAACTTTTAGATATACTTCATCAAAATTACTACGCAAATAAGCCCGTAATTTTTTACGATAATCATCCTTTAACCATTCCACAAAATTAAAGGTACTCTTGCTAATACACTTCGTGTAGCGGTGAATGCGATAATCAATATCATCACCTAGTTGTTTTGCTAAATCTAATGCATCCCATAAATCCTCACTGTTTTCCACACAAATTTTTGCATGATGTTCTATGGAGCGTTCAAGAACTACTTTGGAGGATTCACCAGCTCTTACCGCTGCTATATATGTTTTTTTTATATCGAAATAAACGTCTTCTGACTTGGCAAATGCTTCACGCAAATCATCCGGCATTTCATATCTGAAATTTTCCTCAATTTCTTCATCCGCTAAAATACCATCTAAATAGAAATTTGGCGATCTAAAAATACGATGCCAATCTAAATCTGCTCCCCAAGGACCAAAACGATGTAAATTGTTGCCTAAATCTAATACCGTAAACTTGCTCTTATTTTTTAATATTCGCGAACCTCTACCAATCATCTGGTAATATAAAGTAAGGGATTTTGTGGCACGATTTAAAATAATGGCATCAACGGTTGGCTCATCAAACCCTGTGGTTAAGATACTAACAGACGTTAAAATAGCATCTGGTGTTTCCTTAAACCATTTTAATATTTTTTTGCGTTCTTTTTTGGTGTTTGTATTATCCAAGTGTGCTACGGGATACCCTGCTATTCTAAAGGTGTCATATACATGCAAGGATGTATTAATACCATTATTAAAAATTAAGGTTTTCTTTCCCTTTGCACGCTCTTCATAAGCTTGAAGTAACTTGGAAAGCATATCATTATTGGTGTATAAATCTTCAGAAGATTTTACCGTATAGTCACCATTAGCACCAACAACTAAAGATGTTAATCCTACATTATAACTGTAGACTTCCGCTTTTGCTAAAAATTCATTTTCAATAAGGGATTCAATGCTCTCACCTACAATTAATTCATCGTAATTGTCCTTCATTGGTAATTTAATGTTGGAACTTAAAGGTGTAGCAGTAACGCCCAAAATAAAGGATTTTTCAAAAAACTTAAATAGTTTTGTAAACGAGTTATAGTGAGCTTCATCAATAATAACCAAACCAATATCTGAAATATCCAGTTTATCTTCGTTTAAACGGTTATTTAATGTTTCAACCATAGCAACAAAACAACTGTATTGCGCTTGGTCGTCCAGGTTGGCTTTACTGTTTACTACTTTATTCTCCACACCAAACTCGGTAAGCATACCAGAGGTTTGACGGCACAACTCAATTCGGTGAGTCATTACCAATACCTTCTTTTTGTGGTGTTTTAAATACTGTCTTACTATTTCCGAGAAAATAACGGTTTTACCACCTCCCGTTGGTAGTTGATATAGTAAATGGTAGTCTTCAGGTGCTTCTTCAAAACTTTTAAAAATCTTGTTGATAGCCCCTTTTTGATAACTATATAGGTTTTTACCTTCTTTTCTGTCTGCTAATTCTGATAATGAAATACTCGTGCTCATAAATTTTTCCAATGCGCAAAAATACGTTCTTTTCAAGGTTATTCAAGAATTTTTTAGAAATAATTACAGAAACTTTTTCAACAACCATAGTTTAAAACTTATTTTTGCGACCTCATAGCGTTTTCCTATTTTATATGCACATGTCAAATTCGCCAATTCAACATTTTAAACTTTTTAAACCCTATGGTTTTATTAGTCAGTTTATTATTAATGGTAAACAAAAACGTAACAAACGTTTATTGGGTGAATTATATAACTTCCCAGAAGGCACTATGGCAATTGGTCGTTTAGATGAAAACTCGGAAGGCTTGTTATTACTTACTACTGAAGGCCAAACTAGTACATTTATTACTAGTAGTAAAATAGAAAAAGAATATTATGTACAAGTGGATGGCATCATAACGCCTGAAGCCATGCATATTTTAGAAACTGGAGTTTCAATTACAGTGAACGGTAAACCGTATGTTACCAAACCTGGAAAGGCTTTTATTTTAAAAACAGCTCCAGATTTTCCAGAACGGGGAAAAAAAATTAGGGATGCACGTCATGGTCCAACCACGTGGATTTCTATAACGATTACCGAAGGTAAATTTAGACAAGTCCGAAAAATGACATCTGCTGTTGGTTTTCCAACCTTACGATTGGTTCGCGTTCGCATTGGAACAATAATGTTAGGAGATTTAAAAATGGGAAGCGTTGAATGGTTAGAAACTATCCAATAAAACTATTCTTTAACAACGATGAGTGTTGCTTTAACACCATTGGCCAGTCCCCAACCAGAGGAAGCAATAATCTCATCATTTTCATCCATTATAACCACTTGTGCGGTATTTGGAGCAACATCACCTTGAGATAAAGCTAAAAAATCAATAACATTGAAGCCTGTTTTTAACTGCAAGTCAAAACCTTTGAAGTCACCAGTTAAAACAGCATATGGCATCATAATATCTTTATCAACAAAAACACGAATTACGTCACCATCAATAGAACCATAATCACGATAAAGGACGCGAACCTGTGATGATTTAGTTTTAAAATCACCTAAATATTGATCCGTTTTAGAACCTACAACTTTTTCCTCAAATATGTTATCGAAATTTTTTTCTTGCTTTTTAAAGCGCTCTTCATAAAGTTCTCCAGGATTACCAAACTTTTCACCAAACATAGAAAATTGTTTTTTGTCCGTATTTAATGGTTTGTTGTTGGGAACCGTTAACCCATTTACCTTTCCAGGATTAGGATTTGAAAAGCCGTTATTTTCTATAGGAGAAATACTAATACCACTAGTACCTGAATCATTTTTTATGGCAGGTATGGAAGTGGAAGTATTGGGATTGCTATCAATTTGCGCATGTATAGGCGAACTAATTAACAGAATAATCCCAATAAGCATGATGTAACGGACTATATTCATTTTATAGGTTCATGAAAATTTATTAGAGCTTATAATTCAAAAACTATACCTAAATATTATAAACGTGATAAATATATAGCAAATATGATAAATTTATAAATTATAAGTTACAATTTAGGATAACATTAATAATGGCAGCTGTTTTCAGATTATTCAAATGACTTTTTATCCTATTATAAAATGTTAAAATATGTTAAATAACTACTTTGTAATGCATAGTACTGTAACAAAATATTTTATGTGTCGTCTATTAAGTATACAAATCCAATAAATATTAATATCATGAGAACTTTAGACAGCAATCCCGCCTACCAGCAGGCATGGCAATTATCGAAAAGAACGAACACTACAAATGGCTTTACCTGGAACAGTAAGAGACGCTTTAGATAGTAATTAGGTAAACAATTCATCAATCAATTAAAAATCAAATATATTATGAGAACTTTAGACAGTAATCAATTATCAAAAAGAACGAGCAGTACAAAAGGTTTTACTTGGAATAGTAAAAGACGTTATAGATAGTACTATCATTTAAAGAATTAACCAACAAGCAATGCTGCCAACAGGCAGAGAAGCAAAAACCACCATATCATGCACGCATTAATAAAGATTTCCCGAGATTCCAACGCCTTAATAACGTTTGCTCAAAAAAGAATTACCATACGGAAAAAATGCATTCAGCATGGCACATTATGGACCGGAATTAAACGTTATAAACATTAGTTTGAATTAGTTAAAGTTGAAAAAAAACCAGCACAAGTTGCTGGTTTTTTTTGTAATTATTTTCGTGGTATTGTTTTTGTGTTTGTAAAAATCTAATTCTTAAATTGTTAGCACTATGAGACATCACAGAAACTCCGAAAACGTAAATGCAGGTTCCATGGCAGATATTGCTTTTTTATTACTTATCTTCTTCTTAGTAACAACCACGATTTCAACCGATGCTGGCATTAATAGAAATTTACCTGCCTTCTGCCCTACCAATGATTGTGCAACGCTAACGGCTGATAACAACGTATTACGTATTGTTTTAAATAATTCGAATGACATATTAATGAATAATAAATTAGTCCCTTTGAATGCTATTAGTCAACAAGTTTCAAATTTTGTAAATAATAATGGGGATAACTCTTGTAGTTACTGTTCAGGTGAGCAACTTTTAACCGCTTCCGATAATCCCCAAAAAGCTATTATTTCGTTGGAACACAATAGGCAAACATCTTATGAATTGTTTATTCAGGTTCAAAATAGTATTTCAAAAGCTATCACTGATTTGCGTGAAGTCTATTCCCAAAATAATTTTAGAAAATCTTTATCAGATTTATCCTCAACCGAAATAGAAGAAGTTAGAAAGGCTTATCCGCTTATAATTTCGGAAGTAGAAACAAATTAAGATTATTTATCAGGGAGTTGTTTTAATTCTGATTCTTTCTTAATTCCATAAACAATATCAACTTTTTTTCGTCCCCAATTTTTAGCCGCTTCAATATTTAACCCCATATAAATATCTATTTGATTGCGTTTTCGTGCGTGCATTTTGTCCTTCACTAAATATATACCTTCCAAACCTTGAATGGAAACAGGTGTATTATGCTTTAATCCTAGTTTAAGTAAATCTCGGGAAACAGCAATATATTTAAGACCTGGTTTTAAACTATCACCAAACGCTGTAATATGCGGATTAGAATTAGTTTGATAAGAAACAGAATTATAGGCCGTTGCCGTAACTCGAAGACTCTTCCATGTGTATTCTGAAGGTTTATCCGTTTTACAATTAAAAACCAACAGGAGTAAAATTCCGATTATCGTTTTTGTATTCATAGAAATTGGTTGATTAAAGATACAATTTTTTGAAGATTATTGAACACGTCTAACTTTTTTGTAACTTGACCAATAGATACTAAAACAAACTACAAATGAAATCTATTCAACTATTGTGCCTATCCTTTTTACTTGTTATGAGTTGTAAAGATGAGCCAAAACAAGAACAAATTATTGCAGAGGTTAATGAAGACGTAATTGTAACGCCCGAAATGATGGAACGTGCTAAAGACATTCATAAACGGGTTATTACTTTAGATACACACGATGATTTTAATGTGAATAACTTTACTGACTCCATAAATTATACTCAAGATTTAAAGTCGCAAGTTACACTTCCTAAAATGAAAGCTGGCGGATTGGATGTTGCTTGGTTTATTGTTTATACGGGTCAAGACACTTTATCTGCAGAAGGGTATGCCAAGGCATACAAAACCGCTATGGGTAAATTTGATGCTATTCATAAACTAGTAACAGATATTGCCCCAGATCAAATTGAATTGGCACTAACATCGGATGATGTTAGACGTATTGATGCTTCTGGAAAGAAGATAGCTATGATTGGTATTGAGAACGGTTATCCTGTTGGAACAGACATCAAAAACGTGGAAAAATTTTATGATTTAGGTGGTCGTTATATGTCGCTTGCTCATAATGGTCATAGTCAATTAAGCGATAGTAATACGGGTGAAAAAGATGATGTATGGCTTCATAACGGTTTAAGTCCACTAGGAAAAGAAGTGATTGTTGAAATGAATCGTTTAGGAATGATGATTGATGTCTCTCATCCTTCAAAAGAAGCGATGCGTCAAATGATTGAATTGACTAAAGCACCAATAATAGCCTCGCATTCATCGGCAAGAGCACTATGTGATCATAGTCGAAATTTAGATGACGAACAATTACAATGGATGAAAGATAATAACGGCGTAGTTCATGCCGTAGCGCTTGATGCTTATGTTAACGCTGAAAAAGTAGCGGCTCGTGATGAGGCTTTAAAAAGCATTCAAAAAGAAGCAGCCGATTCGTTAGGTGTCAAATGGTACACATCACGCGACGAGGTTATGGCTTTAAGCAATGAAGACCAAGGTGAATTTTTTGAATATTATGGCGAAGTTGTACGTCTAGCAAATGAAAAGGCTAAAACTATTGAAGGCTTTCCTCCTGCTGTAAATGTTGCTGATTTTGTAGATCATATAGATTATATGGTTGATAAAATAGGCATAAACCATGTAGGAATCAGTAGCGATTTTGATGGTGGTGGCGGAATTGAAGGCTGGCGCGATGCATCAGAAACGTTCAATGTAACATTAGAGTTGGTAAAACGTGGCTATACCGAAGCAGAAATCAGCAAACTTTGGAGTGAGAATCTTTTACGCGTTTTAGACGATGTCCAAGCTGTTGCTAAAAATATGCAAGCACAGAGTAACCCGTAAAAAAAAAGGGAGTCATTAAATAATAAAAAACAGCATTGAATTATGAAATTTCAATGCTGTTTTTCTTTATATAAAGTTTATTTACACTTTTAGTAAGCCAACAGTTCTTTCAAGGCTGTTTCAAATTTTCCTTTTCCTAAATACTGTACTTCCAATTGATTTATAAATGGAATTGGTGTTTCCATGCTAGCCACACGCTTAACAGGCGCATCTAGGTATTCAAAACATGTTTCCATAATTAGGGATGAAATATCTGAAGCAATACCGCCAAACAAGGAATCTTCTTGTAATATAATGGCACGACCTGTTTTTCTAACCGATTCAAAAATAGCTTCGGTGTCCAAGGGTTGTAAGCTTCGTAAGTCAATTAAGTCGGCTTGAATGTCTGGATTGTTGTTTAAAGTTTCTAAAGCCCAATGAACAGCTGCGCCATAGGAAATGATGGTAACATCAGCACCTTCCCGTAAACGTGCTGCTTTTCCAAAAGGAATGGTGAAATAATCTGTAGGCACATCCTGACGAATACTTCTGTATAGAGCTTTGTGTTCAAAGAAAAGAACTGGGTTTGGATCGTTTATAGCAGTTGCTAATAATCCTTTGGCATCATACGGAAAAGCCGGATACACCACTTTTAATCCAGGTGTCTTGGTGAACCAAGCTTCATTGGTTTGCGAGTGAAAAGGTCCTGCCGCAACGCCAGCACCACATGGCATTCTCACAACTACATCGGCGTTTTGATTCCAGCGATAATGGGATTTAGCCAAATAATTTACAATCGGGTTAAAACCAGAAGTTGCAAAATCAGCAAACTGCATTTCCATAACGGCTTTCATTCCAGATATAGAAAGTCCCATGGCAGTTTCCACAATAGCAGATTCGCAAATAGGTGTATTTCGAACACGTTCTTTTCCAAACGCGTCCACAAACCCATCGGTTATTTTAAAAACGCCACCATATTCAGCGACATCCTGACCCATGATAATCAAATCATCATGACGCTCCATGGACTGTTTTAAACCTTCAGAAATAGCATCAATTAAGCGTATTTCTTCTGTGTTTGAATTTGGTTTAATTTCCTGATAATCAAAATCTTTATAAACGTCATGTAATTCCGTACTTTCATTTGGAATTATTGCCTCTTCATCAAAAGCCATTTGTAAATGTTCATTGATTTCAGACACAATAGCCTCTTTCATTTCCACATCATTTGCTTCGGTGAGAATATTTTCATCTTTCAAAAATGTCTGAAAATTTTCTAACGGATCTTTCTTCGCCCACATATCCATTAAATCTTGTGGCACATATTTGGTGCCACTCGCCTCTTCATGGCCACGCATTCTAAAGGTTTTAAATTCAATTAAAATTGGACGAGGATTTTGACGAACACTTTCCGCTAAATCGCGCATCTTGGTATAAACTTCTATAATATTATTTCCGTCCATTATGTGTGACTCCATGCCATAACCAATGCCACGATCCGCAATGTTTTCACAATTATATTGTTCGCTAGTTGGTGTAGATAAACCGTATCCATTATTTTCTACACAAAATAAAACCGGCAATTGCCAGACTGAAGCCACGTTTAATGCTTCGTGAAAATCACCTTCACTAGTACCTCCTTCACCTGTAAAAACAGCTGTAACTTCCTTCGTGTTTCTTAATTTACTTGCTAATGCAATCCCATCGGCAACACCTAATTGCGGCCCTAAATGCGAAATCATACCAACAATTTTAAATTCCTGTGTTCCAAAATGAAAAGACCGATCACGACCTTTGGTAAAACCATTGGCTTTTCCTTGCCATTGGCTAAATAAGCGATATAAAGGAATATCACGCGTGGTGAAAACACCTAAATTTCTGTGCATAGGCAATATGTATTCATCAGAATGCAAAGCCATAGTGACACCTACAGAAATAGCTTCTTGGCCTATTCCTGAAAACCATTTAGAAACCCTGCCTTGGCGTAATAGAATTAACATTTTTTCTTCTATTAAACGTGGTTTTAGCATACGCTTATAGAGTTCTAATAACTCACTACTATCAAGACCTGTTTTATTATAGGTTATATTACTCATAGATGAGGCTGTATTGATCATAAAATTCGTTTGTCAAATATACTATAAATTGATTATTACAAATAACAATCTAACAATAAATAGTATTCCAAACTTTATAATGTTTTCGTACATTTGTAATACATACGCATTAAAAACTATATCCTTATGAATACGATACCAAGTGTTAATTTAAAAGATTTTTTATCCGAAGACCCAAAACGCAAACAACAATTTGTAGATGCTATAGGAAAGGCCTACGAAGAAATTGGTTTTGTTGCTTTAAAAGGGCACTTTTTAGATGATAAACTAGTCGATAATTTATATGGAGAAGTAAAAAACTTCTTTGAACTCCCTTTAGAAACCAAGCAAAAATATGAAATTGAAGGCATTGGTGGCCAACGTGGTTATATTTCATTCGGAAAAGAAAGCGCTAAAGGTAAGAAAGAAGGCGATTTAAAAGAGTTCTGGCACTTTGGACAATTTGTAGAAAACAATCCGAAATTAGAAGCAGAATATCCTGAAAATGTAGAAGTTAAAGAACTACCGGAGTTTAATAAAGCTGGAAAAGAAACCTACCGCATGTTGGAAAAAACAGCTAAATATGTGTTGCGTGCTTTAGCATTGCATTTAAAATTAGAAGAAACCTATTTTGATGATTACATACATAATGGAAATAGTATTTTACGTCCAATCCACTATCCACCAATTGTAGATGAACCTAAAAACGCAGTTCGTGCTGCTGCCCACGGTGATATTAATTTAATTACACTATTAATGGGTGCTCAAGGTCGTGGTTTACAAGTTCAAAACCATAAAGGTGAATGGTTAGATGCCATTGCAGAACCTGATGAATTAATGATAAATGTGGGTGATATGTTATCAAGACATACCAATAATAAATTAAAATCCACCATCCATCGCGTTATCAATCCACCAAGAGAACTTTGGGGAACTTCACGCTACTCCATTCCGTTTTTCATGCATCCAATAAGCGATATGAAATTGGACGTTTTAGAAAGTTGTATTGACGAGGATAACCCAAAACAATTTGATGACATTACGGCGGGCGAATTTTTAAATGAGCGTCTTATTGAATTAGGGTTAATTAAAAAGTAAATATGGATTTACAAGATCAATTAAAGAATCTTTTTCCAGAACATATTGAAGAAGAATCTGAAGCTACAGCAGACACAAGCAAAGGTTTGTGGATTCAAGATGATCCCATTTTATGCAAATATGAAAAACGTAAAGGTAAGCCAATAACCATTCTTGATGGTTATACTGGTGCTACCGAAGATTTTAAGGCCTTGGCAAAAGAACTAAAAACAACCTTAAGTGTTGGAGGCAGTTTTAAAGATGATAAAATTATTATTCAAGGCGATTATCGCGATAAAATAATGACCATTTTAAAAGAGAAAGGGTTTCAAGTTAAACGTGTTGGAGGCTGATGAAAAGAGGTTCCCTTCATATAACTAATGGCACGCATTTAACAAACTATTTACAAGAATTGGATGTTAAGGGCGCTTTTTTAACGTGGCAAGAAATGTTGTGTGATGGTCCTACGCCTGTTCAAATTGATTCACAACGTTTTATAGATACCCGAAAAGGGTTTCTAAAAAATGTGTATGGCATTGAGATTAACGAAGAAGAAATAAAAAATGAATTAGCGGTTTTAGACCAAGCAGACATGTTTTCGGAAATAGTTCTTTGGTTTGAATATGATTTGTTTTGCCATATTAATTTATTGGGTGTTATAAAATTACTTCAAGAAAGGAAAGTAAATTTACCCCTCTATTTAGTCTGTAGCGGACGTATAGAAGGTGAAAAAAACTTAAAAGGATTATCAGAATTAACGGCAAACCAGCTTTTAGATCATTATGATAAAAAAGTGTTGCTACAAGATTCAGATATTGAAATAGCAAGATCCGTTTGGCATATATACTGTGGCAAAGATCATAATTTGCTAAAACCATATATTGTTAAAAAATCGTCATTTCTTTATTTGAATAGTTGCCTTAAAGCCCATTTAAAACGCTTCCCGAATTTAAAAAGTGGTTTGGGCGTATTAGAGAAAAACATTTTAACTATCGTTCGTGATAAAGTTGTTAAATCTAGAGGTCATTTAGTTGGTTATGCCTTAAATTTTCAAGGATATTATGGCTATAGTGATATTCAAATTCATGAATTAATTAAAACATTGTCCCTGTTTTTTGAGGAAACAGAAAACAGTATCACATTAAACCGAAAAGGTCATGAAGCCCTTATTGGTTTACGAAACTTTGCTACAGAAATTAACAACAATACGGTGTTTGGTGGTGTTAACCGATTAGATTTTTATTACAGCACCAAACATAACGAACTTATAAAAAAATAAAACATGCCAATAAAAGAATCTGAACTAATATTAAATCCAGATGGAAGTGTTTATCATCTAAATTTAAAACCAGAGAATATTTCAAACACCATAATTTTTGTTGGTGATCAGGATCGTGTAGAGAAAATTACTAAACATTTTGATTCTATTGAATTCACCACTCAAAAACGTGAATTTAAAACGCAAACTGGTATTTATAGAGGAAAACGATTAACCGTTTTATCTACCGGAATAGGTCCAGATAATATTGATATTGTTATGAATGAACTGGATGCCTTGGTAAATATTGATTTACAAACACGTCAGCCAAAAAAGGACTTAACATCGTTAAACATTGTTAGGGTTGGAACATCAGGCTCTTTACAACATGACATACCAGTTGATAGTTTCGTTATTGGCTCCCATGGGCTAGATTTAACTGGTTTACTTCATTTTTATCAAATAGATGAGTTTACGAATCCTGAAATTGAAACGGCGTTTATTAATCATACAAATTGGCATAGTAATAAATCCAGACCTCTTTTTATTGCCAATAGTGCCAAATTACAAAACCATTTTTCTTCAGAAAAAACGTTCACAGGTATTACAGCAACAGCTGTTGGTTTCTATGGACCACAAGGTCGCGTGTTGCGATTGCCTGTTCAGGATGCCGATTTAAATTCTAAAATGGATTCATTTGATTTTGAAAACAATCGAATTTCAAATTTAGAAATGGAAACATCTGCCATATACGGATTGTCAAAATTATTAGGCCATCAGGCGTTATCACTAAATGCCATAATTGCAAATCGTGCCAATGGAACTTTTAGCAAAGACCCAAAAAAGGTTGTTGAGAATTTGATTATTTACACCTTGGATAAAATGATAACATTATGAAAACGGTAAAAATAGGTGGTGTTCCAGAACATTTTAATCTGGCTTGGTATTTAACTTTGAAAAATGGCGATTATAAACAAGAGAACATCAATTTACGTTGGCATGATTATCCTGGTGGGACTGGAGCAATGAGTAAAGCCTTACGCAAAGGGGATATTGATATTGCTGTTATTCTAACGGAAGGAATTATTAAAGATATTATAGAGGGAAATCCTTCTAAAATTGTTCAAACCTTTGTAGAAACCCCTTTAATATGGGGAATTCATGTCGGAGCAAATTCACCATACCAGTCACTTAATGATATAAAAGGAACTAAAGCTGCTATTAGTCGGTATGGTTCTGGATCGCATTTAATGGCTTATATCAATGCTCAAAATAATAATTGGGATACGACTAAAGACTTACACTTTGAAGTCGTAAAAAATTTAGAAGGTGCTGTTGAAGCACTTTCAAATAATTCGGCAGATTATTTTATGTGGGAAAAATTTATGACTAAACCCATAGTAGACAAAGGCGTTTTTAGACGATTAGGTAACTGCCCTACGCCTTGGCCTTGTTTTGTAATTGCCGTTAGTGATCATTTTATTGAAAATCATTCCGCGGAATTACAAACCATTTTAAATATTATAAATAAGTGTACAAAAAACTTCAAAACACTTCCGAATATCGATCAAGTCATTGCATCACGCTATGATCAGAAATTAGAAGATGTTAAGGAGTGGCTATCATTAACGGAATGGTCGCAAAGTGCCATAGATGAAGCTACTATCAACAAAATCCAAAAGCAGTTATTAGCCTTGGATATTATTTCGAAAACGGTTCCTTTTGATAGGTTAGTTCATAAATTACACTAAAAACTAAACGTTTATTACAATTCGGTTTTTTAAGCACAATAATTTGCAATTATAACAATTGTAACTTTTTACGGATTTAAGAATCTCATGTAAATTTTGTTAATTTAACTTTACATTTGTGTTTAATTTTTTCCAATTTTTAACATATTCGCAATAAAACAAGACTAAAGCGCCTAGTAATCACGTCTTTAAAAAGTAACCTTACATCGATAAATGTTAAAATTATTATAATTCTTAAGTTAAATGCATTATATTTGACCCCTTGAGATCAATTAAATTCATCGCTTATGCTATTAACGATTACTTTTTTACTCTCTTTTTTGGTTGCAGTTAATTTTTTATTATTAATTTTTAGCTGTAACAAAACCACGAAACGTGTTAACCAAAAAATTGAAAACCGACCAACATTTGTTGTTACTAAAAACCGAGTTGTTTCTACTGAATCAACCCAACTAGCACCTACAGGGAGTTAATTATTATTTTTCTTTTTTACGCAACCTTTTCCTGACATTTGCATCTACTCATAAATGACATTATGAAAATTGCATCCATTATAATTCTCACGGGAATTTCTTTATGTGCCTCTATTTGTTGTCCTGGTGAGGACGATTATCTGTATTCCAATACAAATGTTAGAAATGATACAGTTATTCAAATAGAAAACAACACCATTGATTTTCAGGTTAATGATACCATTTATATTTCAACAATGCTTAATAATGAGCAAGTTTCAGTAAATAATAATACGGTTTTACTAACCGATTATATTCTTCTAAATTCACAAGAGAATTTCTATTTTTACAATTTAAATTTATATAAAGAAACGGCCTATGGCACGTATGCTTTAATTGAATTAAACGAAAACGCATTAAATGTTCTTGAAGGTATAACAACAGTAGATTATCAAAGTTTATTTGTTCGTTGCAATCTGGACAACACTATTTTTAGGAATAAATTTGGGATTAAGCTTTTGGAACCTGGTAAGTATTACCTGTCTGGTTCGCATAATTATTATAATGAGGGTGAAGAATTAGTCCATATTTCAACTAATTCCTATAATAATGATCATATTTCTATAAGCTCAAAAATTATGGCTTCGGACACAGCGGGTCGCTATTATTTTACCGTTAATTAATTACCAACTTATTGGTGAATAGCCTTTGCCTTCTAAAATAGCATTCGTTTTACTAAAATGTTTATTTCCAAACCAAAAACCTCTATTTGCGCTTAATGGAGAAGGATGACCGCTAGTTAGAATAGTATGCTTATTGGTATCAATTAATTTTGATTTCTTTTTTGCAAACCCGCCCCAAAGTAAAAACACAACATCTTTCTGATTATCACTAATAGTTTTAATTACCCTATCTGTAAAGGTTTCCCAACCCATCTTTTGATGACTACCAGCTTCATGAGCTCTAACGGATAATGTAGCATTTAATAACAAGACACCTTGTTTTGCCCAATGTAATAAATTGCCGCTTTCTGGATACGGTTTATTAATATCGGATTCCAATTCTTTGAACATATTTCTTAACGATGGAGGATGTGCCGTGTTTTCATTGACACTAAAACATAAACCATTTGCTTGCCCTTCGCCGTGATAAGGGTCTTGACCAATTATAACAACTTTAGTTTCTTCAAATGGACAAGTACTAAACGCCTGAAAAATTTCAGATACTGGCGGATAGCAGGTGTTTTTTTGATATTCGGATGTTACAAAAGCCATTAATGCCTTAAAATAATCTTTTTCAAATTCCGCCTGTAAAAGCGGTTTCCAACTATCATGAATTTTCACTTCCATTTTTAGAACATTTTTTATGTCACCACTAAATTAATATTATCTTTAGCACCATAAAACAATATGTCTTGAAAAATTTAAAATTTCCAACAGCACAAACAATTTTACTTATTATTGCTGGACTCGTTGCCTTGCTAACATGGATTATTCCTGCGGGAAAATATGATACGCTAACCTATAATAAAGCAGGTAATAGTTTTACTAAAACACATTTAGAAACAACAGAAACACTACCAGCAACACAAGAAACATTAAAAACTTTAAATATAAATATCCCTTTAGAAAAGTTTACAGAAGGTGATATTTGGAAACCAATTTCTATTCCAAACACATATCAAGTTGTAGAGGCCAAACCCCAAAGTATGGTGGAATTTTTTCAATCACCAATCAAAGGAATCATTGAAGCTTCTGATATTATTTTTCTTGTATTAATAATAGGTGGATTAATTGGGATTATGAACTATACTGGTGCTTTCGATGCTGGAATATCCTGGCTAGCCATAGCGCTTAAAGGCCATGAGTATATATTAATTATATTGGTTACTACACTTATTGCTTTAGGAGGAACCACTTTTGGTTTAGCCGAGGAAACCATAGCCTTCTACCCTATTTTAATTCCCATGTTTTTAGCTGCAAAATATGATGCCATGGTGCCATTAGCCACTATTTATTTGGGTTCATCCATTGGAACTATGTTTTCTACTGTTAACCCATTTAGTACAATTATAGCTTCGGATGCTGCCGGAATTAATTGGACAACTGGATTAACAGGTCGTGTTATCACATTAATAATAGGTGTTATAATTTGTATTGTATATATTTTAAAATATGCTAATAAAGTGAAAAAGGATCCTACTAAATCCATAATTTATAGTCAAAAAGAAGAAATTGAAGCACATTTTGGAACTAAAAGCGAAAACATTGTAAAATTAACCACTAGATTACGCTTAACCCTCATTGTATTTACACTTTGTTTTGTTGTAATGATTTACGGTGTTTCTCAATTAGAATGGTGGTTCGTGGAAATGACAACGGTATTTTTTGTTGGAGCTATTTTAATTGGATTTATTGGAAAAATTAAAGAAACAATTTTTGTGGAAACCTTTGTTAAAGGCGCGTCAGATTTATTAGGTGTGGCTTTAATTATTGGGATTGCTCGTGGCGTTTCCGTGTTAATGAATGATGGATTAATTAGCGATACCATGCTCTATCATGCAAGTACGGCAACCGAAGGTATGAATAAAGGCGTTTTTGCAAACGCCATGTTATTTATTTATAGTGGACTATCCTTTTTTATTCCTAGTTCTTCTGGAATGGCTGTTTTAACCATGCCAATCATGTCGCCTTTGGCTGATACCGTTGGGTTTGGTCGGGAAATTATTGTTAACTGCTACCAATATGGCATGGGATTATTTGCTTTTATTAATCCAACGGGGTTAATTCTAGCATCTCTAGCCATTGTTAAGGTGGGTTATAACAAGTGGCTAAAATTTGTTTTACCGCTACTACTTATACTAACTATTTTTACAATGATTATTATAACCCTTCAAGTGTATTTATAATCTTGAAATACTTTATTTCCTGTTGTCAGCTTTTAAAAAATCGAGAATTTTTGTGTTTACAACATCCGCCTGGTCAACGGTTAAAAAGTGTCCTGCATTACCAATTATTTCACCTTCACCTTTAGGGATTAAGGTTTTAGCCATTTGAACGGTTTTGGAGTTGTTAATAACATCATCATCACCAATTAAAACTAATACAGGCATTTTCAACGACTGAAAATCTCGCTTGGAAAACGGGCGCATATCCAAGACAAATTTATTTATAGAATCATTGCGTTCCGATTTATAATATTGCTTTAAATACGTTTTATTAATATTAGCCACATTACTAGACATAGACTTTAAGCCCTGTTCTATTTGTTTCTCTTCCGAAGAAAAAAGGGTTATTAAATTTTTCAATAAATCAGCACTTGGTCTAATCCAGATAAAAGTTTGTGCAGGACTTAATAACACCATTTTCTTGATCCGATCTTGGTTAAACAAGGCTATTTTCATAGAAATCCACCCACCTCTTGAAGCACCAACAAGCGTAAACTCGTTCAACTTTAGCTTATCAAAAATTTCATTATACCAAGTTACAATCTGTTCAACATCATCAAAAGTTCCGGTTTTAAGAGATTTTCCGGGTTCCAAAATAAAATCGATTGCAAAAAGTCTATAATCTTTTGAAAGTGCTTTAGCATTTGGATACCAACTCGTTGAAGTTGCGTTCATACCATGCAATAAAACCAAGGGTTCGCCATTACTAGGACCGCTTACAACCACATGGGCCGTTCCAAAACTAGTCGGAATATACAATTCTTCAACTGGAATATCCCACAGTTTTAAAGAGGCATCATACGCATCAAAGTATGGCTTTAAATTAGCATTTGGTTCTGCTATATAATCCGGTTTTTCCGTATATTTTAAATAGTCTTTTTTACAAGATGTTAAGTTAGCAACTATAATAAGTAGAATTAGGGCTTTTAATATTTTCATAAATTTATTTCTAAAAAGCCAAAGCTACATAAATATAAAATGAACTTATACTTTTTAACTTTAGATTAGTTTTAAAACATAATCCGTATTTTTGTTATCCTAAAAAAAAAATTATGCCTTTCCATAAGGACCATTTATGATACATATTCACGAAAAAACACTCCAAGATCTTGAATTTTCTACAGTTTTACAACAAGTAAGTGAGTTGTGTATTACTCCTTTAGGTCATGAAGCTACATTACAAATTGCACCTTTAAACAATAAAGAGTCTGCTATAAAAGCTTTGGTATTAACCAATGAATATTTAGCATCTTTAATAAATGATAACCGGATTCCCAATCATGGTTTTGAAACCATTGCCAAGGAATTAAAGCTTTTAAAAATTGAAAACACCTATTTAGAAGCGCATAGCTTAAAAAAAATAGTATCTATTTCTATTTCGGCTAATGATATTATTCTTTTTCTAAAGAAATTTCAAGAGTATTACACCAATTTATATGAATTTGCCTCAGAAATTGAAGTGACCAAAGTGTTAATTGAAGAAATTGATACAATTATCGATCGCTTTGGTGATGTAAAGGACAATGCATCGTCTTTATTATTTGAGTTACGACAAGATATTAATAAAATTAAAGGGAAAATTAATCAGAGTTTTTCTTCGGCACTTCACACATATCATCAATTAGAATATCTGGATGATATACGAGAATCTGTAGTAGATAATAAGCGTGTATTAGCAGTTAAAGCTATGTACAGGCGTAAAGTGCGCGGTTCCATAATGGGAGGCAGTAAAACAGGAAGCATTGTTTATATAGAGCCCGAAACCACATTGCAATACACACGTGAGCTAAATAATTTGGAATATGAAGAAAATGAAGAGGTTGTTCGTATTTTAAAATCCCTAACCGATTTTATCAGACCGTTTTTACCTCTATTAAAGCAGTATCAAGAGTTTTTAACGCAAGTTGATGTTATTTCTGCCAAAGCCAAATATGCCAAATCCATGGATGCTATTTTGCCAGAAATTAGTGATAACCGCGAGCTATATTTACGAGACGCTTTTCATCCATTACTATATTTAAGTAATAAAAAGAAAAACGAAAAAACATATTCCCAGTCTGTTAAATTAACTCAAGAAAATCGGATTATTGTTATTTCTGGTCCAAATGCAGGTGGAAAAAGTATCACGTTGAAAACTGTTGGTTTATTACAAATTATGCTCCAGTCTGGATTTTTAATTCCGGTTCATGAACGTAGTAATGTATTTTTATTTGATAGGATTATTACAGATATTGGTGATAATCAGTCTATTGAAAACCATTTAAGCACCTACAGTTATCGCTTAAAGCAGATGAATTACTTCTTGAAGAAATGTAATAAAAACACCCTATTTCTTATTGATGAGTTTGGAACAGGATCAGACCCAGAATTGGGAGGTGCGTTAGCCGAAACATTTTTAGAAGAATTTTATCATCGTGAGGCATTTGGAATTATTACTACCCACTACTCCAATCTTAAAATTCTAGCCAACGAATTACCGTATATGCAAAATGCTAATATGATGTTCGACGAGAAAACTTTGGAACCCATCTATAAACTAGCATTGGGACAGGCTGGAAGTTCGTTTACTTTTGAAGTGGCTCAGAAAAACGGAATTCCTTACAGTTTAATAAATCGTGCCAAAAAGAAAATTGAACGCGGGAAAGTTCGTTTTGATAGAACGATAGCCAAACTGCAAAAGGAACGCTCAAAATTAGAGAAAACCGAACAATCCTTAAAAGAAAACGAACGCAAGAAGCAAACTGAAGCTGAAAAGCTAGAGGAAATAAATATAAAAATCCAGAAAAAATTAGAGAGTTATCAAGAATTGTATGATAGCAATCAGCGACTCATATATTTGGGTCAGAAAATTGATGATTTATCCGAGAAGTACTTCAATAATAAGCAAAAACGCGAATTGATGAATGAACTATTTAAACTGGTTCAAATTGAAAATTCTAAACGTAAAAAAACAACGGTAAAAAAACAAAAGGCTGAAAAGGCCAAAGTTGAAAAAGTTAAACAAGAAGCCGAGAAAACAGTTGCTGTTATTAGGAAAAAGAAAAAAGTAGCCAAGGAAAAAGAAAAAAACAAACCCGCTGCTCCAAAGCCTATTTTAAAAATTGGGGATCGCGTTCGCATGCAAGATGGTCGTGCCGTTGGAAGCATTGATAGTATTGAAAAAAATAAAGCTATTGTAAATTATGGTATGTTTACTACCAACGTTAGCATGGACCAATTGGAACTGGTAGAGGCCATTAAGAAATAAGGGGTTGGAATTAGTATAAGTGATTTTTTTGGTCACTCATAATTAATTCTTGCGTATTTTTGTAATATGATAGACGGATTACCAGATAATAAGCAATTAATTCTCTTTGATGGTGTTTGCAATTTATGCAATAATGCCATTAATTATGTTATAAAACATGATACACAAAATGTATTTATGTTTGCGCCGTTACAAGGTGAAACTGGTAAACAAATAATTGAAAAATTTAAAATTGACACAAGCAAAATAGATTCTATTTTGCTTTATTCTTCAGAAGATAAACTGTCCTACAAATCTACTGCTGCACTCAAAATAGCTTGGAAACTTGGATTTCCACGTAATTTATTAGCCTTTTTTTTTATAATTCCAACTTTTTTAAGGAACTGGGTTTATGAATTTATAGCTAAAAACAGATATAAATGGTTTGGTAAAAAAGATGCCTGTATGCTGCCTACAAAAGAATTACAAGCAAAGTTTCTAAATTAACTGATTTATTATTTTTTTATTATACTTTTGATTATTATATAAACCTAACCAAACATATCGTAATCTTGGCCGCATTCATGGCTTTTATTCAGGCTTTTTCACAGGAACTAAAGGATACTAATAGCTTTAAAACTCATAAAAATGAAGTATCTCTTGAGCTATTACAATTACTTAATGGTGTATATCAGATATCTTATGAATGTAGTTTTTTCGATAATTTTTCGGCATCACTGGCAGCAGGTTATAAAGGAAAATCAGGGTTAATAGGCTTTTCTGGAATTGATAAACCAAAATTGAAAACTGGTGATATTTTTTATACAGGGTTTCAAATTATACCAGAAGTCAGATAATATTTACCTAAAACTTCAAAAACAGCTTTAACCGGCTTCTACATTGGTGCCTATTATAAATACTCTAATTATAAATCAAGAATTAGACGGCTCTTATACAGGCACAGATGGGTTTATTTACGATTTGGAATTCGATATGAAACTTGATATTAGTTCCGTAGGATTAATGATTGGTTATAAGCTACCAATTACCAAACATTTAAATATCGATTTTATAATTGCAGGTCCAGGTGCTGGGAATTATAATTTTAAATTTATAAATAAAAAGGATTTACCAGAAGAGTTTTATGAAGATTTAAATCAAGCTTTAGAAGATTATAGTATTTTAGATTTTATAAATGGAGATTTTAGATTCTCCCAAGTCAATAATAGGTCGCAGTTTAATGCCTTTTCATTCAGATATGGTATTTCATTGGGCTATACATTTTAATATCCGATAATTAATTAAATCAAAAACAATGAAAAACACGCTTAAATTAACAGCCATCTTATTAATGGTAATTACCTCTAGTTGTTCTGGAATAAAAGTTTTAGATGCTTGGAAATCAGATTCATCTGCAAACATTAAGGATAACAACATTCTTGTTATTTCAAGAACAGAAAATAAACAAGCACGTATAGCTTTTGAGCAAGAAATAGCAAAACAACTACGAGCAAAAGGTATGAAAGCTACTGAAAGCTTTAAGGAAATGCCAAACTTTAATCATGATACAGAACTAACGGAAGCACAACAAAAAAACTTCAAGGCATTTTTAGAAAACGAGGGTTATGATGCGGTTATCGTTACTGTTGTAAAAGATTACCAAGAGCGCACAGAAACAACGCAAGATGGCGGGTATTACGCTGGTGCTAGTTATTATCCATCCTACTTCCCTGGCTATTATGGTGGTTTCTATGGTTATTACGGAAACAGAATGTCCTACTCAACTTATGGAAGTTATGTGCCTATGAGCTCTACAACCCAGGTTGTAAAAACATACATCGTGGAAACTGTGGCTTATGATTTAACTCAAGAAGATGGTAAGCAACTTGCTGCTGTGGTAACGACTAAAATAGACGACCCACAAAATGTAACTAAAAACGCGGTGGAATACACGGAGAAAATTACAAAAGCATTAACCTCTAAATAAAAAAGTAGTTTATTAGTATTTTTTAAAGCCTTGAAACTTTCAAGGCTTTTTTCTGTTATAAAGCGAAAATTATAACACTAATTAACAACTATTCTAGACTAATTAAAACTACTTTTGCCGATTAATTATTTCTGCCAATGAACACAACAAAGTATTATATTGCTGCCACTCTTGCCTTTACCATTTGGGGGTTCTTTAGTCTAGTTTTAAAACCGTTATCTAACTTTTCTGCATTTGATATTTTGAGCTATCGCTCGATTGTTTCTGTTGCAATAATGTTAATAGTTACCTTATTTTTTAGACCAAAGGTTTTAAAGAAGAATGTAGGTTTATTTAAATCATTGCAAAAAAAGGAACGAATTAGGATTCTTGTAATTAATATGCTTAGTGGTTTCTTTTTAGCCTTTAATTGGTATATTTTTATTTATGTTATGAACAATGTTAGCGTGAAAGCCACATCTTTAGCCTATTTAATTTGTCCAATTCTAACCATGGTTTTGGCCTTTATTATTTTAAAGGAAAAACTCTTCAAACTTCAATGGTTTTCAGTAGTATTGAGCTTTGCAGCCTGTATTCTACTATCGTTGGGCAACTTTACGGATTTACTTTACAGTATGATTATTGCATTAACCTATGCTATTTATTTAGTCTTGCAACGAAGAAATCAGGAGTTAGATCGGTTTTTAATTCTTACAGTTCAAATTGTTTTTGCAGTCATTATTTTAAGTCCATTTTTCCTAACCTACGAGTATCAAACGCCTAAAACAAGCTTTTTTTATAGCATGATTGCTTTAATAGCAATAGGATTTACCATTATACCCATGTTTTTAAACATCTACGCGCTGCGAGGTTTAAATTCCTCCGTGGTTGGTATATTTATTTATTTGAATCCTTTGATTAATTTTTTCCTAGCAGTCTTTTATTTTAAAGAAACAATTACTGTCATGCAAGGTGTTAGTTATGGACTAATTATTATTTCCATTATTATTTTTAATATACCAGCTTTAAAACATCGTATAAATAGAAGGCGTGCAGCACATATTCAATAAAAAAAGGTCCTGAAGTATATCAAGACCTTTTTTTAAACTAACCTAAAATTAAACTTAAAATAAAAAAACTAAACTAAACTATCGTTAAAGTGTTTAGCACCACTGTTTTAATTATTCAAATGTACTTATCTTAAAGCAAAGAAACTTTATATAATCGTTAAACTGAATTTATATTTGTTAAGACAAACTTTTTTGTAAAAAATATCTATGAAATACCAATTACCGTTTCATTTTATTTGTTTTATGGAGATACTCGAAGTCTTTTAATTTTATCAAACAAACTAATAATGGTAATTTTGACTTTCATTATTTATTAAAAATTTTAAACTTCAAGCGTGGCAAAAAAGCTCAATAAAACAGAACTGAAAACCTTTTTAGATGAAAAAGTTGCACAATATAATACACGTGATTTTCTTGAAACGGATCCTATTAAAATCCCGCATACCTTCTCTAAAAAAGAAGATATAGAAATTGCAGCCTTTTTAACCGCAACCATTGCTTGGGGAAATAGAAAAAGTATTATTAATAATGCGCAACGCATGATGCAGCTATTAGATCAAGAACCCTATCAATTTATCATAAATCATAAGGAATCGGATTTAAAAGCACTGGAACCGTTTGTTCATAGAACCTTTAACGGTTTAGATTTTATTACTTTTATAAGTGGTTTACAGCATATTTATACCAATCACAACGGGTTGGAAGCTGTTTTTGAGAAACATGCCGAGGCTTCAAGTCTACAATCTGCTATTCATCATTTTAAAAAGGTGTTTTTTGAAATTGAACATTTGCCTAGAACCCAAAAACATATTTCAGATCCTTTAAAGAATTCAGCAGCCAAACGCATTAATATGTTTTTACGTTGGATGGTAAGACCTGAAAATACAGGTGTGGACTTCGGAATTTGGAAATCCCTTTATACCAAACAACTATCTTGTCCGTTGGATGTTCACTCTGGGAATGTAGCTAGAAAACTAGGTTTATTAACCAGAAAACAAAATGATGGTAAAGCATTATTAGAATTAGATACCAGTCTCCGAAAGTTAGATGCTAATGACCCTGTAAAATATGATTTTGCCCTTTTTGGGCTTGGCGTTTTTGAAAGCTTCTAACTAAATTCAGTATCTTTAAATTTTATATTAATTCACAATACTTTTTATGAAAAAACTATTTCTTATTTTCAGTGTTTTATCGTTTATCCAAATTCATTCTCAAAATAGAAAAATCCCGGTAGACACCATGGTTGTTACTAACCACAGTACAACTATTAATGGTATTGGTATGAATTATTCAGCAACAACAGGAACACAACCTGTTTGGAATTTGGATGGAGAACCTATGGCCACATTATTTTACACCTACTATCAACGCAGTAATGTGAAAGACAAGGCAAACCGACCTTTGGTAATTTCATTTAATGGTGGGCCAGGCTCGGCTTCTGTTTGGATGCATGTTGCTTATACAGGACCACAAATATTAAAAATTGATGATGAAGGTTATCCTGTTCAGCCTTATGGCGTAAAAACGAACCCATACTCTATTCTAGATGTCGCTGATATTGTTTTTGTAAATCCCGTAAATACGGGCTATTCACGAATGGTAGAAGATAAAGATGGTAAACTACCAGACCGGAAAAACTTTTTCGGAATTAATGCCGACATTAGTTATTTGGCTGAATGGATAAATACGTTTGTAACACGACATAATCGTTGGGAATCGCCCAAATATTTAATAGGTGAAAGTTATGGTGGTCCAAGAGTTATGGGTTTAGCTGAAGAGTTACAAAACAACCAATGGATGTATTTAAATGGTGTTATTTTGGTGTCTCCTGCCGATTATAAAATTTACTCTACCGATCAACCTATTTATTCCGCTTTAAATTTACCATACTTTACAGCTGCGGCTTGGCATCAAAAAGCATTGGCTCCTGCCCTTCAACAAAAGGATTTATCTGAAATATTACCAGAAGTTGAAGCCTATGCTATAGATAAACTTATGCCAGCCATTGCAAAAGGTGGATTTATTTCTGAAGCAGAACGGAATGCCGTAGCTGAAAAAATGAGCTTATATTCCGGTTTAAGTCAATCATCAATTTTAGATCATAATTTAAATATCCCGACTAGTTTTTTCTGGAAAGAATTATTACGTGATCGTGGTTATACTATTGGAAGATTAGATTCTCGCTATTTAGGCATTGATAAAATGGCTGCTGGAAATTCACCAGACTACAACGCGGAATTATCATCTTGGTTACATTCCTTTACGCCTGCAATTAATTTTTATTTGCGAGAACATTTAGATTTTAGGACAGACATAAAATATAATATGTTTGGTGATGTGCATCCTTGGGACAGACAACATGATAACACTAGAGATCGGTTACGCCAAGCAATGGCTCAAAATCCGTATTTAAAGGTCTTGGTGCAATCTGGTTATTATGATGGTGCTACCACCTATTTTGCTGCTAAATATACGGTTGGACAATTAGATCCTTCTG
The DNA here is from genome assembly GCF_048259285.1 of Bizionia sp. Classification (NCBI taxonomy): domain Bacteria; kingdom Pseudomonadati; phylum Bacteroidota; class Flavobacteriia; order Flavobacteriales; family Flavobacteriaceae; genus Bizionia; species Bizionia sp. The sequence goes on from NZ_JBLXHU010000005.1 coordinate 61,471, forward strand.
GCACTATGAAAGATCGTTTTACATTTAAGGCTTACAGAAGTGGACACATGATGTATTTACGTAAAGAAGATTTAAAATCGTCCAACGATGATATTCGTGACTTTATTAAAAACTCATTATCAAATGGTAAATCGGCTAAATATTAGGTTCTAGATTTTACCAAGTTTCTTAAAACAAAAAAACACCTGATGATTCGCTTCATCAGGTGTTTTTTTTATTTTTAAATAATTAAATTAGCCTTTCAACCACGCATTACGCAATTCTTTTTGCGCTGCTGTAGCATCTGCTTTATTGTGTAAACTACTTCCTTTAGTATAGGCTGGCGTTAAAGCTGTTTTAATAACAACTTCCTTTCCATCACGACTTAAAACCACATTTACGTCTTGTCCTTCTTCCCAAGAAAATACTTCTTGGAATACCTTATTTGCATTTTGTAACGAAACTGGAGTTCCATCAATAGATTTAATCACATCGTTAGGCATAGCACCTTGATCTTTCCAGAAACTATTTCCTAAAACATTGTCTGTAAAAAAGATAGTTCCTTCACCTTGATTTGCAGTAACAATTAAAGCGCCATTTCCTTGAATATAATTTGTTTTAACTTGACCCTCGCCAATTTCAATACCTACTTTTTCAAAAAACACATTATAATCAATTGGCACATCACCAATTACGTGGTCGTCAAAAAAGGTGCGCAATGACGGATATGTCATTGCTACAATTTCATCAATAATTTTATCATCATCAAATGGCTTATTTTTACCATATTTCATAGATAACTCTTTCATAAGTGATAAAATTCCACGATTACCATCGCTTCCTTCGCGAATTAGAATATCCAAACACATCCCAATTAACGCACCTTTTTGATATACGTTATAATACTGACTTGCATAAGGCTCATCTAATACGTTTTCACTCATAACCGTAAAACTCATAGCATCATTCATACCTTTTGCAGCACCAATTTTATCCATGATTTTCTTGTAAAACTCATCTTCCAGAACTAAACCTTGATTTAATTGAAAAAGGGTAGCAAAATATTCTGTTACACCTTCATACATCCATAAATGTTTTGAAAACGTAGGGTTATTATAATCGAAATAATGAACATCGTCAGAATGTACACTTAAAGGAGTTACAATATGAAAAAACTCGTGAGATACTATGTCAATCATACTTTTATCCAATGCACTTTGTGGCATAGATTCTGGCATAACCACAACCGTAGATGTGTGATGTTCTAAAGCACCAAAACCTTTAGGCGAACCTTCTTGCCCATCTGATAAATACACATAAATATCATAACGAGGTGTGCTATCCACATCACCTAAATAAGTTTTCTGCCCTTCCATCATAGTCTGCATGGCATCTTTCATGGATTTCGCGCTATGCTTTTTATTTGGGGAATATACACTCAATACAATTTTAATTCCACCTACTTCAAATTCTTCAACATCTAACTTTCCATACATCATTGGGTTATCAGTAATATCAAAATAACGAGGCGCAAAATAAGATGATGTCATAACTTTACCATCAGCACTTGTAGTGGAATCTGACATTTGTAAAGCTGAAGTTCTAACAAAATCGGCTGGAGCAATGACGTCCAATTTATATTGACTGTTTTTAAGCGAATCAAAATACCCAATAAATCCATGTAAATTCAACACATAGTTATTAGGCTCAATATTTGTTCCTGCAGGAGAAAATGGCACATCACCACCAATACCGCCAACCACTTCTTGGTCAAATGTATCATTAACATAATAAGTAATATAATCTAATTGTGATGCATTAGCAATAGTCCAAGAATTGGTGTCTATCTTATTTGCTGGCATAGGATTTCCGTGATAATCAAAGGCTAGGAAGGTATCAATATATTTTCCAAAATCACTAACAGAATAGGTGCCTTGAACAACTTTTGGAAGTCTATAGGTAACGGTTTCAACAGTAAAACGTCCTGGGTTAATAGTTACAGGCACTTTATCATCAGATACTTTGGTGATATCTATTACGGTTTCAATGGGATTGCTAGTGGCTAAATCGTCACTACTTGTTTTGGTTGAAGATCCACAAGCTACAAGCAATGCAGAAAAACCAATAATGGCTAGAGTTTTTTTCATTATTAAAAAATTAAGTTTTTTTACTTGACGCTCAAATGTACAATGTGTTACACATTTTTGCTATAACTTTTTGTTAAAATGAAGTTTAACTATATTCGCAATATGTCCAAATCCTTAATTAGCATTGTTACACCTTTTAAAAACACGGAGAAGTTTCTTCCTGACTGTTTGCTGTCCATTTTAAATCAAACTTATACCAATTGGGAATTAGTGATTGTTGATGATGGATCAACCGATAGTAGTTATAATATTGTTGCGCAATTTGCTAATCGCGATCAACGGATAAAAGTTTATAAAAATCCAGGTTCTGGTATTATTCAAGCCTTGCAATTTGCTTTTTCTAAAACTTCAGGTGATTTTATGACGCGTATGGATAGTGATGATATCATGACTCCTAATAAACTTGAAGTTTTGCACGCCAATTTAATAGAGTATGGCCAAGGACATGTAGCTGTTGGACAGGTAAAATATTTTCGAGAAGATGGTATAAGTGATGGTTTTGCCAAGTACGAAAACTGGCTAAACCATTTAACAGAATTTGGTTTCAATTTTAAAGAAATTTATAAGGAATGCGTCATCCCATCGCCTTGTTGGATGGTGTATCGCGCCGATTTTATAGCTTGTGATGCATTTAATCCCAACACATATCCCGAAGATTATGATTTAGCATTTCGCTTTTACAAATATAACCTAAAATGTATTCCATGTTCTGAAACCATTCACTTGTGGCGAGATTACAACAGCAGAACATCGAGAACGCATGAAAACTATGCGCAAAATAATTTTCTAGAATTGAAAGTAAATTACTTTATAGAATTAGATTACCAAACGTCTAGACCCTTGGTAATTTGGGGTGCCGGAAAAAAAGGTAAAACGGTTGCACGATTGTTACAAGAGCAAAACATTCCATATTATTGGATTTGTGATAATCCTAAAAAAATAGGAAAAGAGATTTATGATGTGAAATTACACCACACTAACCATCTTAAAACATTGATAAATCCACACTGTTTAATTACGGTTGCCAATAAAGTAGAGCAAAAAAATATTAAAAAACAATTGGCGGAATTAAGGTTAATACCGGCTTCAGATTATTTCTTTTATTGCTAATCCTTTAATTTGTTGTTAAAAGGTTTTCTATTTCGCTGTAAACACTATTTTTGTAGGAAACAAATCAAGGAATGCAGTTTAAACATCCAGAAATACTTTACGCTTTATTTTTGCTACTTATTCCTATTATTGTTCATTTATTTCAATTGCGTAAATTTCAAAAGGAATCCTTTACCAACGTAGCTTTTCTAAAAAAAGTAACACTTCAAACGCGTAAAAGCTCTCAAATAAAAAAGTGGATAACCTTACTAACACGTATGCTACTTTTAGCCTGTGTTATTGTTGCATTCGCACAACCTTTCACCTCTAAAAAAAACACCTTCAATACGACACCAGAAACGGTTATTTATTTAGATAATAGTTTTAGTATGCAAGCCAAAGGTGAAAATGGTGAGCTTTTAAAACGTGCCGTTCAGGAATTAATTGAGAATTTAGATCCAAACGAACCCATATCTTTAGTCACAAATACGGAAGTATTTAAAAACACGACGCTTAAAAGTATTCAGAATGATTTATTGCAAATGGAATATGCACCAAATCAATTACCATATGATGCGGCTGTATTAAAAAGTTCCAAATTATTCAGCAATACAGCTAATTTGAATCGAAACTTGGTGTTTATTTCAGATTTTCAAGAACAAGACAAGGCATTTAGTGTCCATTTGGATTCACTTTACAACATGCATCTTGTTCAATTAAAACCTGTAAACACCCAAAATATTGCTATAGATAGTTTAAGTGTTAATAACGCAACTGCCACGAATACAACACTTCATGTGTTTTTAAAATCTAGTGAAGGTGTGTCAAGAAATGTGCCCATTTCCTTATTTGATGGTGAAAAATTATTAGCTAAAACTACAGTCAATTTAACAGATCAGGCGATTGGCGAGTTTACACTGACAGAAAAAAGTATCTCCAATGGTCAAATTGTTATTGACGATACCAGCTTGCAGTTTGATAATACACTGTATTTTAATATTGATGAACCTTCTGCTATTAACGTGTTAACGATTCAAGAAGATACATCAAGTTCATATTTAGAACGTTTATTTGCTTCCAATGAATTTCAGTTAACCACAACAAGCCTGAATCAATTAAATTATAGTGCTATTGAGAAGCAACAACTCATTGTTTTAAACGAATTAGGATCAATTCCTGGATCTTTAGCAAATTCCTTAACTACTTTTATGAAACAAGGTGGATATGTGGTTATTATTCCAAACTTAACCTCTGAAACAGCTAATTATAATGCCATTTTAGGTTTATACGGCATACAATTACAAAATGCTGTAACCACCGAAAAACGTGTTACACGGATTAATTATTCGCATCCTATTTATAAAAACGTATTTGAAAAGCAGGAATCTAATTTTCAGTATCCAAAAGTAAATACCTTTTTTCCAATACAATCGGCATCAGGCTCCAATGTATTAGCGTTTGAAGATGGCAAACCATTTTTGGTTACCAACAATCAAATAGCCCTTTTTACAGCCGCTTTAAATACAGACAATTCTAACTTTAGTGAATATGATTTAATTGTGCCTACATTTTACAATTTAGCGCGACAGAGTTTACAGAAAGCCCAACTCTACTATACCATTGGTGTTGAAAACAGTTTTGATGTTCCGGTTAATTTGGAACAGGATGGTGTACTATCATTAGAAAATGAAAACGGAAATATGATTCCTATGCAGCAGTATTTTAATGATAAAGTGACAATTACCACCACTGATTTACCAGAAATTGCAGGTGTTTACAGCATAAAAAATAAAACAACCACGATTACCAATGTCAGTTTTAATTATAACAGACAGGAAAGTGATTTAAACTACCAAGATTTAAGTCTATTAAAGAACATTAATATCAGTAATTCTGTTAGTGATATTTTTGAAACTATAAAAAGTGATACGAAAATCAATGCCTTATGGAAATGGTTTATTATTTTTGCATTAGCTTTTATAATTATTGAAATGCTCATCTTAAAATATTTTAAATGAACGTACTCATAAAATCTGCCACAATAATTGATTCTAAAAGCGTTTTTCATAATCAAACGGTCGATATTTTAATTGAAAAAGGAACTATTTCTCAAATAGCTTCAACTATTAAAAACACAAATAACTACAAAGAAATTAAGTTAGATAACCTCCATATTTCCCAAGGATGGTTTGATAGTAGCGTGAGCTTTGGAGAACCGGGTTATGAAGAGCGTGAAACCATTGCTAATGGCCTTAAAACAGCTGCATTTTCTGGATTTACAGCAGTGGCATTAAATGCTAATAGCAACCCTGTAATTGATAGTTTTGCTGATATTTCATTGGTTAAAGCCAAAGCGCAAAACCATGCCGTTTCCCTCTACCCTATTGGTTCTTTAACCAAGGGAGCTTTAGGAGAAAACATGGCTGAATTGTTTGACATGAGTCAAGCTGGAGCTGTTGCCTTCTATGATTACCAGAAACCGATTGAGAATCCCAATCTGATGAAAATTGCGCTACAATATGCCAGTAATTTTGATGGTTTAATTATGTCCTTTCCACAGGAATCTCGTATTTCTCGTTCCGGTGTTATGAATGAACATGTTTCAAGCACACGTTTAGGATTAAATGGAAATCCAGCTTTAGCTGAAGAATTACAAATAGCAAGAGACTTATTTTTGTTAGAATATACAGGAGGCAAATTACATGTTCCAACCATTTCAACGGCCAAATCGGTTGAATTAATTCGCGACGCTAAAAAGAAGAAATTAGATGTCACTTGTAGTGTTGCCATTCATAACTTATACTTTACAGATGATGCACTTGAAACATTTAACACGAACTTTAAGGTGTTACCTCCAATTAGAACACAATCAGATGTTAACGCATTAATAGAAGGTATAAAAGATGGTACTATTGATATGGTAACTTCCGACCATAATCCGATAGATATCGAGCATAAAAAAATAGAATTTGATCATGCAAAATATGGCACAATTGGATTAGAGTCTGCTTTTGGCGCACTACAAACACTATTCACTAACAAGAAAACAATTGCACTTTTAACCAATGGAAAAGAACGATTTGGAATAGAGCCAAGTTCCATTTCAATTGGAGAAAAAGCAAATATAAGCTTGTTTAATCCTGATGAAACCTACACATTTAAGAAAACAAATATCACGTCTACTTCTAAAAACACCATTTTTGAAAATGCCGAATTAAAAGGACAGGTTTATGGCGTAATTTCTAATAATAAAATAATTTTAAAATAATGACAGATCAAACCATACAAGAAGGCAGAACCATGGCTATTGTAGCTTATTTTACGTTCGTTGGTTTAATAATAGCCATCGTTCTTAATATTGATAAAAAGAACCCATTCACATCATTTCATATTAGGCAAATGTTGGGACTGGTAATTATGTTATTGGTTTCTAATATTACCGAAGAATATTTAAGTTCTTGGTTAGGAACCATTTTTTGGGCCATAACTTTTGTTAGTTGGCTGTTTGGGTTGGTTTACGCCATTAAGTCTGAAATGAAACCGATTCCTGTTATTGGTGAAAAATTTCAGGAATGGTTTAGAAATATTAATTAAAAAAAAGACACATTGAATTTACACTATATCACAAGACCCTCATCATTAAAAGAAAATGCACCTTTATTAATTCTATGTCATGGTTATGGCAGTGATGAAAACGATTTGTTTTCCTTTGCATCCGAACTCCCTGAAGAACTGTTTATTATTTCACTTCGTGCACCGCAGGCCATGCAGCCCTATGGGAATGCTTGGTATGCTATAAATTTTGATGCCGAAAAAGGAAAATGGAGCGACGATGATCAAGCCAAGGAATCGCGTGATAAAATCTCCGAATTTATCGATTATGCTTGTAACACCTATCCTGTTAATAAAGATAGCGTGAATTTATTGGGTTTTAGTCAAGGAACCATTTTAAGTTATGCCGTGGCATTAACTTACCCTGAAAAGGTGAAAAATATAATTGCATTAAGTGGTTATATTAACCCAAATATTATTCCAGAAAACCCATTAGGCAAAGATTATTCTAACCTAGATTTTTACTGCTCTCATGGTAGTGCTGACCAAGTAATTCCAGTAGATTGGGCGAGACAAGCACCTAAATTTTTAAATAGTCTGAACATTAAAAATCAGTATGCCGAATTCCCAGTTGGTCATGGTGTAGCACCTCAAAATTTTTACGACTTTAAAAAGTGGTTAATTGAAAGGATATAAGAAGGCTTCCGCTACTTTAAATGTTAGTTGTTCATCTTCAGATAAATCATAGGTAATTAATATTTCACCCCAATATTTTCCATCGGTAAAATTGGCTATAATCCATTTATGGTTTAGTACGCGTATTTGGTCAATCATCATTTTACCACCATTTAGTGCGGGATAAGGAATTAAAGGATGCTCCTCACCTTTTACTAAATTAAGTTCGTATAACTCATCTTTAATAAACGGAATCAGCTCACTTACACGATAACCTCTATCTTCAAAGTAACTTAAAGCAGACTCTGTATTCATTACCGAAAATTCAGATAAGTTTAAAACCTGATCGCGTAACCCCGAAATGGTATCATTATATTTTTGAGCATCGCGTTCAAAATGTGCAACTTTTTTGTCTATGATGCCCTCATAAGAGTCTAAAATACGCTTGGAGTTTACATATTGAAACACCACTAAAAGAAGTGCGAATATAAACAGGTACATAAAAATTTTATTCTTCATTATATGGTAATTTGTAAATTATCGTAAGCTAAAAAAACGTTTTCCGGTAAGGTTTGTTGTACGGCGTCATGAAAACCTAATAAATGACTAATATGTGTTAAATAAGCCCGTTTGGGATTTAAATATGCTATTATTTCCAATGCTTGCTCCAAATTTAAATGGGATGGATGTTCGGTTTCACGCAACGCATTAATCACTAAAACATCTAAGCCTTTTAATTTCTGTAATTCAGAATCTTCAATTGTTTTAATATCCGTTAAATATGCAAAATTTTGAAAACGATATCCAAACACTTGAATATTATAATGCTTGGCATTAATAGGAACAACCTCAATATTGCCTAAAGGAAATGCTTCGTTTTTCACTTCATGTTGTACCACACTTGGTGCACCTGGATATTTATTTTCGGTTGTAAATATATAATCAAAACGCCGTGTTAATTCGCCTAAAACACGTTTATGTGCATAAATTGGAATAGCACCTTGATTAAAAAAATATGGTCTAATATCATCTAATCCGGCCGTATGATCTGCATGTTCATGAGTAAAAATAACCGCATCAATTTTTGTGCATTTGGCGCGTAACATTTGCTGTCTAAAATCCGGCCCACAATCAATGACATAGGTATAACTATCCCATTCTACTAGAACAGAAACACGTAAGCGTTTATCTTTTGGGTTTGTACTTAAACATACTGGATTTGTACTTCCTATAACAGGAATTCCTTGAGATGTCCCAGTACCTAAAAATGTAATTTTCAATCGTATTTATTTTGAAACAAAAATAGGGTTAATTTTTTGTTTGACCACCCGTTTTAATACCTTTGTCACTTATAATTAACTGAAATTCCCAATGGAAATTAGCTTAAAAGGTGATAAAGAGTTTGATGAAATACCGTCATTAAACACCAAAGCACTCCGTATAAATTTAAATGAAAATATTTACGGAACATTTGCTGAAATTGGCGCTGGTCAAGAAACCGTGCGTCAGTTTTTTAGAGCTGGTGGAGCTTCTGGCACAATTGCTAAAGCCATGTCTGCTTATGATAAGGATTTTAGTGATGCCATTTATGGCATAGAAACCGATGGTCGTTATGTTACTGAAGCGCGTTTATTAAAAATGTTATATCATGAAATTGATTTAATGGAAAAACGCTTACCTCGTGATAAGCACCCTAATAAACTATTCTTTTCCTATGCCAATACGGTTGCTACAATAGATTTTGCTAAAAAATACAAAGGTCATGGTTGGGTAGGTATTCGTTATCAAATTGATCCCGATGAGCATGAGTATAACGAAATTTCATTGCATTTACGGTTTAAAGAAAACGACGCGCGTTTACAACAAGAAACACTGGGTATTTTAGGCACCAATTTAATTTATGGTGCTTTTTATAAGCATAATGAACCTAAAAAATTGCTCCGTTATTTATACGATCATTTAGATAAGGATCAATTAGAAATTGATACCATTAACTTTTCTGGTCCTGCATTTAAGGATGTGGATAACCGATTAATGAGTTTGCAATTAGTAAAAAATGGCATGACGGATGCCGTTATGTTTGCACCAGATGGTAATAATGTATTGCCAGCACGTGTACTTTATAAGAAGAATATTTTAGCATTGCGTGGTAGTTTCAGACCTGTTACAAAAGTAAATATAGACATGTTTGAGAAATCTCACGCCATGTTTTTAAAAGAAAATAAAGTAGACCCTAATAAAACACAGGTTGTTTTTGAAATTACCCTATCTAATTTACGTGCAGAAGGTGAAATTGATGAGCAAGATTTTATGGATCGGGCCAAATTACTATGTTCATTAGGACACACGGTTTTAATTTCTAATTTCCAAGAGTATTATAAATTAGTAGAATATTTTTCACAATATACCAAGAGCCGTATGGGTTTAGCGATGGGTGTCAATAATTTGGTTGATATTTTTGACGAGAAATATTACCGCCATTTAAGTGGTGGTATTTTGGAAGCTTTTGGAAAATTGTTTTTCAAAGATTTACGTGTTTACCTCTACCCTATGCAAGATGAAAATGGCGAACTTACCAATAGTGAAAACTTAAAAGTACATCCACGTATGAAAGAACTTTATAAGTTTTTCAAGTATAATGGTAAAGTTGTGGATATTACAGATTATGACAGTTCTGTTTTAAACGTGTTTTCAAGAAATGTTCTTAAAAAAATATCAGATGGTGAAGAAGGTTGGGAAACCATGTTGCCAGAAGGTGTTTCCAGATTAATTAAAGAAAAAAGTCTGTTTGGTTGTGAAACAGAAGAAATGATTCACCCAGATGATATATAAAAATTCATTTATATGAGCCATAAATTAATAGTAATTCTGTTTTTCTGTTTTGGTATTTTCTTTACGTGTAAAGCACAAGATGTGTCATCTGAAGCTGAAACAACTCCAAAAGATTTAGTTGGTGAAATTTCTAGATCTGAATTGGTTAGTAATTCCGTGTTTAATCTATGGTTTTCTGATAATTTCGAAAATTATCAATTAGATAGCCAGACTATAGAAATGCTAAAGCGTATTCCAACTAAAAATTTAAGTTTTAAAATAATTATGGGCACTTGGTGTAGCGATAGTCAGCGTGATGTTCCGCGATTTGCTAGAATATTGGATGAATTACATATATCTGAAAACACCATTGATTACTACGCGTTAGATGCTAATAAACTATCACCTTCCAAAATTGAAGAAACGTATCAAGTAAGTCACGTTCCTACTTTTATTATTTATAAAAATGGTGTGGAATTAAATCGGATTGTTGAAATGTCTATTCGGACTTTAGAAGAAGACTTACTTATTATTCTTACAACTAATGACTATCAGCATATTTATGCGGATTAGTCCGTTTTAGCTTATGATTTTGAATAAAAATCATTCTTATATAATTTTAATAAAAGCGACCTAACAGGTCGCTTTTTAATTTTTAACCCAAAATCTGATCCGTATGCGCTTTGGTTTTTACCTTGGTAATAACATCTTCAATTAGTCCTTTTTCATCAATAATAAATGTGGTTCTATGAATGCCATCATATTCCTTGCCCATAAATTTCTTGGGTCCCCAAACGCCATAGGCTTCAATAACGGCTTTATCTTCATCGGCTAATAAGGGATAGGGAAAATCGTATTTATTTTTAAAATTTGATTGTCTTTTTGCGCTATCTGCACTAACGCCTAAAATATCATAACCTGCCTTTTGAAAACGGCTATAATTATCACTTAAATTACAAGCCTCCGCTGTACAACCTGGCGTGCTGGCTTTTGGATAGAAAAATAACACAAGTTTTTTACCTTTATAATCACTTAAAGAAATGCTATTTCCATCTTGGTCTTTTGCTGTAAAATCTGGTGCTTTATCTCCGGGTTTTAAATTTGTCATAGTATCTTTGTTTAAAATCAATTTCTGTAAAAATACAACTTATGACCAAGCAAGAAAAGGTAGATTTCGTTATAAAAACGTTAAAGGAACTGTATCCAACTATTCCAGTGCCTTTAGACCATAAAGATCCATATACCTTGCTGATTGCCGTTTTAATGTCGGCTCAAAGTACCGATGTTCGAGTTAACAAAATTACACCACTCCTTTTTGCAAAAGCCGATAATCCGTATGATATGATAAAACTTTCGGTTGAGGAAATCAGAGAAATTATCAAGCCTGTCGGCTTATCGCCCATGAAAAGTAAAGGAATCTATGGCTTATCTCATATATTAATTGATAAACATAATGGTGAAGTTCCGAGAACCTATGAAGAGCTTGAGGAGCTGCCTGCTGTTGGTCATAAAACAGCTGCTGTGGTATTATCGCAAGCGTTTGGTATTCCAGCGTTTCCAGTGGATACACATATTCATAGACTTATGTATCGTTGGGGATTTACCAATGGTAAAAATGTGGTACAAACCGAAAAAGATGCCAAACGTTTATTTCCCGAGGAACTTTGGAACGATTTGCATTTACAGATAATTTGGTATGGCAGGGACTATTCACCTGCTCGTGGTTGGGATTTAGACAAAGATATTATTACTAAAACAATAGGCAGAAAAACGGTGTTGAATGATTACTACTCTAAAAACAAAAAATAGAATATAGATCATTGAAAAAAAAAGATTGCTGCCTCTGCAGAAATGTAAAAAAAAAGTCCTGAGACTAATCAGGACTTTTTCAAAGTTTAGTTGAGAAGCGCTTCAAACTTCATCTTATTACAATTTATAACACTTAAAGCCTTCGAATAATCAAGAAGAAATTTTACAGTTTCCTCTTTTGGGTTTAAATTAACTTGATTTTGAGGTTTCTTTTGAGAGTAAAGTTTTGCCATTAAAATTCATTTTTTTTGGTTTATACTCTACTTAACGCAACAAGTTAAAATATATTGTATCAATTAGTTAAAACTATATTATGTTTATCTATTATCTTTCTCATATTGATTAGTGCGTAACGCATTCTTCCTAAAGCTGTATTGATGCTAACACCTGTTTTTTCTGATATTTCTTTAAAACTCATGTCGTTATACATACGCATCATTAATACTTCTTTTTGATCTTCAGGTAATTCTTCAATCACACGACGCACATCATGTTCCACTTGGTCTTTAATTAAACTTCTTTCTGCATCTAAAGTACTATCACTTAAAACGGAAAAAATATTAAAATCACCCGTATTACTAAATTTAGGCATACGGTTGTTTTTTCGGAAATGGTCTATCACCAAATTATGAGAAATACGCATAACCCAAGGTAAAAACTTCCCTTCCTCATTGTATTTACCCATTTTTAAAGTTTTAATAACTTTTATAAAGGTATCCTGAAAAATATCATCGGCAATATCCCGATCATAAACTTTTGAATAAATAAAACTGAAAATACGTTGTTTATGCCTATTGATTAAGACCTCAATAGCTTGCTCATTTCCCTGTATATAACTGGTAACCAAGGTAGCATCCGTGATAAGATTGTTTTGCATAATCATTACTTTTATACCAGAAAAAATCTGGTTTGGGGTTAAAAAGATATTATAAAGTAATGTTAAACGTATAGGCTACTCTTGTGATTTTTAGGTTTATAGAACCCAAATATAACAACATATCTTTTAAAAAAACAAACTTATTTTCATTTTTCACTAAAATAATTTGCAATACATTCTATTTTTTAATGGTATTTTGTTGTAGTATCTTTGCACAATTAATTCTGCCAATAGCTTATGAATACTAATATTTCCGAAGTCAACCCTAAAGAAAACATCATCATTAAGGGTGCTAAACTGCACAATTTAAAAAATATTGATGTCGTTATTCCTCGGAATAAATTGGTGGTAATTACAGGATTATCAGGATCCGGTAAATCAAGTTTAGCTTTTGATACACTTTATGCCGAAGGGCAAAGACGTTATGTAGAAAGCTTATCTAGTTATGCCAGACAGTTTTTGGGTCGTTTAAATAAGCCTAAAGTAGACTATATTAAAGGTATTGCGCCAGCTATTGCCATAGAGCAGAAAGTAAATTCTACCAATCCTCGCTCTACTGTTGGAACAACAACGGAAATTTATGATTATTTAAAATTACTGTTTGCTAGAATTGGTAAAACCTATTCGCCTAAATCTGGTAAAGAGGTTAAAAAAGATACCGTTGCTGATGTTTTAAACCATATTAAAGCCTTTCCTGAAGGTGAAAAACTCCTCCTTCTCGCTCCTATTTTTTTGGAAAAAGACAGAACATTAACCGATAAATTAAAAGTACTTAATCAACAAGGTTACGCCAGAATTAAAGTGAATGACTCTGTGGTGAGAATTGATGAGGCTTTTGATATAAATGAAAAACCGGAAAATATCTATTTGGTTGTAGATCGTGTCATTACCAAAAACGAAGAAGATTTTTACAACCGATTAGCAGATGCTATTGAAACGGCCTTTTTTGAAGGAAAAGGGAATTGTTATATTGAATCACTTTCCACAAATACACAAGAACATTTTAGTAATAAATTTGAATTAGATGGTATTGATTTTTTAGAACCAAATGTTCATTTATTTAGTTTCAATAATCCGTATGGTGCTTGTCCAACCTGTGAGGGTTATGGCGATGTCATTGGAATTGATGAAGATTTGGTTATTCCAAATACGGGTTTATCCATTTATGAAAGCGCTGTATTTGCATGGCGCGGAGATAGTATGAGTTGGTATAAAGATCAGCTGGTTAATAATTCGCACAAATTCGATTTCCCTATACATAAACCTTATTATGATTTAACGCCTGACCAAAAACAATTAGTTTGGGATGGTAATGAATATTTTGAAGGCTTAAATAGCTTTTTTGCCGAATTAGAATCCAAAGCCTACAAAATTCAAAATCGGGTAATGCTTTCTAGATATCGTGGAAAAACAAAGTGTAAAACCTGTAAAGGAAAACGTTTACGTCCTGAAGCCGATTTTGTAAAAATTAGCAATGCCACCATTACCGATTTGGTAGACATGCCTTTGGATTCGTTAGCCGATTTCTTTAAAAACCTCGAATTAAATGTGCACGATACTCAAATAGCAAAGCGTTTATTAAAAGAAATAAACAACCGATTAAGTTTTTTGGATAATGTGGGCTTAAGTTATTTAACCCTCAACCGAAAATCCAATACACTTTCAGGTGGTGAAAGTCAGCGAATTAATTTAGCTACCAGTTTAGGAAGTAGTTTGGTTGGTTCCATGTACATTTTAGATGAGCCTAGTATTGGTTTACACCCAAAAGATACCGAACGTTTAATTGATGTTTTAAAAGCTTTGCGCGATTTAGGTAATACCGTAATTGTAGTAGAACATGATGAAGATATCATGCAAGCTGCAGATGAAATTATAGATATTGGCCCTGAAGCAGGCACATTTGGTGGTAACGTGGTTGCCACTGGAACGTTTCAGGATATTTTAAAATCGTCGTCTTTAACGGCACAATATTTAAATGGTGATTTGGAAATTAAAGTTCCTGAAAAAAGACGCACGTCTAAATATGCGGTTGAAATTATTGGCGCCAAAGAAAACAATTTAAAAAACATTGATGTCACACTCCCGCTTGGTATGCTAACCGTTGTAACAGGCGTTTCTGGAAGTGGAAAAAGTACACTGATTAAAAAAATTGTGTATCCTGCTTTACAAAAGAAAATAACGGACTTTGGTGATAAACCAGGGCAATTTTCGGAATTAAAAGGAAATTTCAATAATGTAAAGCATATTGAATTTGTAGATCAAAACCCTATAGGAAGATCGTCACGTTCAAATCCGGTGACTTACATCAAGGCTTATGATGATATTCGCGCGCTTTTTGCGAGTCAGAAATTAAGTAACATTCGGAATTACCAACCCAAGCATTTTAGTTTTAATGTAGATGGTGGTCGTTGTGAAACCTGCAAAGGTGAAGGTGAAGTGACTATTGAAATGCAATTTATGGCAGATGTGCATTTAACCTGTGAAACTTGTAATGGAAAACGCTTTAAGAAAGAAGTATTAGAAGTTCTATTTGAAGGCAAATCTATTGATGATATATTAAACCTAACTATTGATGATGCCATTGATTTTTTCACGAAGACCGAACAGAAAAAAATTCAAACAAAACTACAACCCTTACAAGATGTTGGTTTGGGTTATGTAACACTAGGACAAAGCTCCTCTACCCTTTCTGGTGGTGAGGCTCAACGCATAAAATTAGCTACATTTTTAGGAAAAGGTAGTAAAAGTGATCAAGCCTTATTCATTTTTGATGAACCCACAACAGGTCTGCACTTTCATGATATTCAAAAATTACTAAAATCTTTTTATGCCTTAATTGAAAAAGGCCATTCCATAATTGTAATTGAACATAATCTAGAATTGATTAAATGTGCCGATTATATTATTGATTTAGGACCAGAAGGTGGTGAACGTGGTGGTTATCTTATTGCTGAAGGTACGCCAGAAGAATTAGTTAAAAATAAAAAATCTATTACGGGTAAATACCTTAAAGAAAAGCTTTAATAATACAAAAAAGCAAAAAACCCTAAGAAAAAAGTTATTGGAAATAATAAAGTGAAAAATATAAAAACAATTACGTTACACTTTATAAAACTCAAAAACCACCCTTGCTTATAAAACCGCTTTAATGCAATAAAAAGGTATATAAATGTGGATAACATAACCAAAAAGGTCAACCAACCAGGGAATCCTTCCCAAATAAAATTACAAAGTAAAAGAATACTAAACACCGTGAACAAATACGCAAAGAAGTAAAAACTAAAAACCAAGTGAATAGCGTACGTGCCTTTTTTAAAATAGAAAAGTTTAAGTAAGAGTGCAAAAATTGGCAGTAGGAAAAACATAGCAAACGGAAGCGTATCATAAAAGCGTTTTAATATAGAACCACCACTTTTAGTTTTAAAAAACTTGAGCGCTTGCTCATAAGAACGTTTTTTTAAATATCCAGCATCTTCCTCTAGTCCCATGTGCTTATAAATGGTTTCATTGGATGCGCCTACTCTAATTAATGAATCAATTTCTGTTTGATTAAAACCAAAATTAAACACTGGCTTTGTGCTCTCTCCTTTGTTTATAATAGAATCTAAATTTTTAAGTTCTTTATTTGAAATGCCCATTTTTTCATGTTTTTCTAAATAGGGTTTCATATAATTTTCAAGTTGTAAAGAATCTACAGGTTTTAATGTTAAAGAATCCACTACCACTTTAGCTTGATCAAAACTTTTCTCCATAGATGTATCAATGGTTTCTGCTTGTTCATTAGCAACAAATGAGAACAAGAAGAAAAATACAACCGACATAAACAAATACAATTGTGCCGGATGTAAATACAGCAGTCGTTTGCCTTCCAAAAAACGTTGGGCTAAATAGCCCGGATTAAACATTAAGGGGATAAAACTTTTAAAGAATCTAGCATCTACTGAAAAGTAGTTACTTATAGTATTACTAAATAATACACCTAACGTAATGTTATCTTTAGATTTTTGCCCACAATTAGGACAGAACTTATAGTCCTCATTAAAAGATTCTTCACAGTTTTTACAGGTGTATTTTGTAGTTGGCATATATGAAAAAGTTGGTACAGATAAAAGTAAATAAATTATTCGTCTTTAACACCTATATATATTTCTGAATGTCAGCAAGTTATTATTTTGGCACGACAATTGAGTACTATTTATAACATAGCGAAAGCCGAAAAGCTTATGAGTAGGCATAATCAAAATCCTAATACGATGAAAAAACAAGTACTTTTAATTACAGCTTTGTTAATAGGATTAACAACTGTAACAGCAAACACAAATCGGTCTGTTTCTACAGCTGATGATTTAGTAATTTTGAACCCTAGCTATGCGCAGCCAATTATTTTTATAGAACGTGGCATTGAATTCATGATTTTTCCAAATGGTAGTTTTGACTTCAATACAAATGCGAATTCACAGGCAAGTCACTTTGAAAGTAATTATTACTACCGGAGTTCAACACATACAAAACGTGGTTCTGTAAATATTACCTATGGTGCACCTGCAACCAATAACCGCGTACGATATGCAGCTCCAAGAAATCAAGGTGTCATTGTAACGCATGATGCCAACGGACAAGTAAGACGAATTGGGAATGTATTTATTAATTACGACCGCAACGGAAAAATTAAACGTGCTGGCTCAATCTATATGAGTTATAACCGAAATGGCTTGTTAAAACAAGTAGGCGGATTACATATTAATTATAACCATTGGGGCGAAATTATTAGTCAACATGGTTTTGTAAGTCCATTTAGTAATATGTGTCACCTATGTGGTATATATGGTTGTACTATAAATCATGGCTCTACAAATACACATTCTGATTATAATTATAATGACCATAATTCAGAAGATTTCTATTACTACAGAAAAGACAAAACAAATAATTCTAAAATAAAAACGCAGCCATTAAAGCGGAAAAGATAAGTTTTAGTTAGTTAGTTAGTTAGTTAGTTAGTTAGTGAAAAATCCCAAGTAATCCGAAAACGATTATTTGGGATTTTTGTTTTTTCTTGAGTTGTTCAATTAGTAGAAATTACAAACACCAACCTTTCAATTTTAAAGCTCTAATTAAATTTTAATTTATTGAATATCAACAACATACTAATTGTGCAAGTATTTTGGCACGTTGTTTGTTTTATTACATATGAGTTTAATTAATACACAACAATTATGAAACAGTTAGCATTTTTACTTTCGATACTATTTGTGTCAAGTACAGCAGTCATGGCCAATACAAACGATATACCAGACCAAAAACCTTATGAAATAAACAATAGCGGATTTGGTAATGGGAATAATTTCATTTTTGTTGAAGGCGGAATCGAGTTTTCGTTATTTCCGGATGGGCAATTTGATTTTCATATGCCGAATTACACGAATAATGTGAATGTAACCGTTAATACACCCAATGTAAGCATTAGTTTTAATACAGGTTATGATTATAATGGCTTTGTACAATACGATGAGTTTGGTGCCATAATTCAAATTGAACATGTTCCTGTTTATTATGATTATTACGGTCGTGTAACTCGTGTTGGAGATGTAAACATGCGCTACAATAGTTTTGGTTATTTGGTGAGTGTTGGCGGTATGTATGTTCATTATAATAGATATAACCAATTCACGTACTGTACAGGTTTTATCAACCCTTATAACCGCATTTATGTGTATAGACCTTGGCACAGGTATTACCGCGTTCCGGCTTATGATTATTGCGTAGTTTATAAAAGGCCATACAGACAGCATTACACACCTGTTCGTTATAGTTATTCTACACCCTTCACCAATAATTACAGACGTACGAGTGCCGTTGCTAGTCGAAGAGGCAATACCATAACTAGGCGTTCCGAATTAGCAACAAGAACACCAAATAGACGTGGAAACTCGGTTTCACAACAAGCTCCTAGAAGTAGAAATAATGCGGTGCAGC
This sequence comes from Bizionia sp., assembly GCF_048259285.1. NCBI lineage: Bacteria > Pseudomonadati > Bacteroidota > Flavobacteriia > Flavobacteriales > Flavobacteriaceae > Bizionia > Bizionia sp. The sequence continues at coordinate 80,386 of NZ_JBLXHU010000005.1, forward strand.
AATCGCCTAGAAGTCGAGCTAATGAGACTTCCGCTAGAGGAAATACAAACGCAAGGCGTTCTAATACCTTGAAAACAAATGGTAATGCACGAAGTAAAACCGAAGCAAGCTCAAAACCTAGAACTCGTAGCAATAGTAAGGCAAGTACAAGAACTAACAATAGAAAAGTTTCTGCGTACGGCTCAAGGGAAAACAGTTCAAGGAAAAGTACTAGCTCTAGAACCCAATCTAAACGGGTAAATAAAAAAAATCAGACATATAAAAAACCAACGGCTCCTAAATCTCGTACATATAGTAAAGAAAGAAAAACTACTAGTAATTCCAGACAATCGGACACTAGTCGAAGAAGATAAAAATTTTGGTTGGTTAGTAAGAAAGTCCTGCGATTTGTATGCCTCAAAGCTACATCGTGGGATTTTCTCTTTTAATACGTTTGATGATGTTATTGATGAGCTGGGTAATATCTTCAGAAAAATGCATAGTATAAACAACCGTTCCATAAAAGGCAGTTATTAAAAAAGATTTTAATCCTATATTAATTATGGGGTGCCATGGAAAATCCCAGAAATAAAATATACCTAGACTCACAAGTAAGAGAACTAAAACTTTAACGGTATTCCAGGTAAATGGTTGCATTTTCAATTTAACATTTACAAACCATAGTTTTGCAATATTGTACAATAATATAGCTAAAAAAGTTGCAAAAGCAGCGCCATTTATGCCATATATAGGAATAAACACCATGTTTAAAAGAACGGTTAGTACAGCTAAAAATACACCCAAAACAAGAACCATTCGGTAATAATCACTATTAAATAAAATAGCATTGTTATTCCCTAATAAACTATCGGTTAGTTTAGAGAGACTTATTATAAAAACAACCAGAATTCCATCCGCATAGTTTTCATTAATGAAATTATATAATTCATTAATATTTAAGATAATAAGCAGGAAAATAAACCCACTAATTATAAATAAACTCAACGAGCTTTTTTTGTATAATTTATCTAACTCTGTTCTGTTTCTTTCATTCAAAAATTTAGCCGTTAGCGGACTAATTATCTGATGCATAGAGCGGCTAGGTACACCAATTACGGACGCAATATAAATAGCTACACCATAGTAAGCCACATATTCAATAGCTACATATCTATTCAACATAAACTTATCCACTTCCAAAATAACATTAGCAACGGAACCTGCTATAATTATAAGTGAAGTATATTTTAAAACAGATGAAAGATTTGGGATTTTAACCATGTTAAAGGACGGAAACCGCAAACTAAACGCGTATAACTTCATGATAACCACACGAATAATATAAATACCTGTTATACTATAAATAAGTTGCTCAACATCTATAAAACCAAGATACAAGCAGAACAATAAAATCATGGTTCCAGCTCTATGAAAAACTTCCTTCATAAAATTTCCAAAAACACTTTGCATTTGCACTCGAGACCAAGCATAAAACACTTCAAAATAAGAAAAGGCAACGGCCGAAATAAAAATGAGCCAAACATAATCTACAACTATGACATTTGTTCCAGCTAACCATGTGCTAATACCATTAAAAGCAAAAAAACCAATAATGGCTGTGGGAATAATAATTGCTAATGGTAAAAACAACATGAGTATTAAAAATCCATTCTGTCTTTGTCGCGTTTTATAAGTTGAATAGAATTTTATAAGCGTATTGTGGACGCCAAATGCTAAAATAGGCATCATAACATTGGCTGTAGAAAAGATATAAGTAATTAAACCGAAATATTCGTCACTTATAAATTCAGTAAATAAAAACAACACATTTATGGCACCCAATCCAAAACCTAGATAGGTGATAATTGTATTTTTTATAGACTGACTGGTTACGATTCCCATTTAAAATAATTCGGATAATGATTTGGTTAATGCTTTTCTACTATATTTTTGTAATCCAATTCCATGCGCTTGTAAACTTCCTCTTTTAAACGAATCATAATGCAATTCTATTTGCATCTTTAAAGCGTTATAATCATCATATTTAAAATAGCTACCTGTATTCGTTTCTTTTAAAATAGATGCTACGTCTGATCCTTCAGGACCTATTGCAATTGTAGGTCTTTCGGAAACCATATATTCAAATAGTTTCCCAGGAATTATACAACGTGTATCCGGCGAATCTATTTCAATTAACAACAATACTTGTGAGTTTTTTTGAAATCTAACTGCTTCTTCGTGTGATACATAACCAACTTCATTTATATAATGACTTAAGCCATACGAATCTATAGATTGCAACACATCTTCACTCACAAAACCGACTAAATTCAATTTGAAGTCTGTTGCGAAATTTGGTTTTTCAGCAATCAAATCGCTTAAGGCCTGCCATAATATTTCCGGATTTCGTTTGGATAATAAGGAACCAATATGCGCCAATGTAAATTGCGCATCCAATTCAGATTTGGCTACATGATTAACATCATAGCCATTTGTAATTACCGAAATTGGCTGGTTTGTTTTTTCTTCAAATTCTGCTTTGGTAACATAACTTGTTACTATAATGCGATTGGCAGTTCTTAAAACATCTTGCTCTAATTTCTTATGCTTGTTTTCAGCACCTTTAGTAAGCTTTAATTGTTTATGGTAGCCAATGGTTGTCCAAGGATCTCGGAAGTCCGCTAGCCAAGTTAAGTGTAGTTTCCTTTTTAGTTCCAAACCAATTAAATGTAAACTATGTGGTGGACCTGTTGTTATAATGGTGTCTATCCCTTCTGCTTTAATATAACTAGATAAATAGGCTACAGAAGGTTTCACCCAACGCTTCCGCGCATCTGGAATAAAGAAATTACCACGAATAAAAAGTAAAGCTTGCTCTAAAGCTGTTTGTTTATTATCATTGGTAATAATGCCTTTGCTGATTGTTGTTGTTTTCTTTTTTGAAAACAAACCAGCTAATTTATAAGGTTCTGAAATAGGTTGTTTAATGATGGTTACCGAATCAGGAATTTCGGATAGTAAGCTATCATCAACAATGGGATAATTAGGATTTTCTGGAATATATACTACAGGCTCTATATTAAAATCTGGTAAGTATTTTACAAATTTTAACCAACGCTGCACACCTGGACCTCCTGCTGGTGGCCAATAGTATGTAACGATAAGAACCTTTTTGCGCACACTAGTCTGTTTTTCGTTTAAATCCATATAACAAACCACCTAAACATAATAATACAAAAACAACAGAACTTGCTAAAGCAATAGTGCTACCTGTTTGTATTACTTCTGGTTCAAACTTAAATTCAATTGTATGTTTTCCGGCCGGAATATTCATGGCGCGTAGTACATAATTAACACGTGTATATGGCATTAATTCGCCATCTATATAGGCATTCCAACCATGATTATAATATATTTCAGAAAACACAGCAAAACCATCTACAGCGGATTCCGATTGGTATTTAATATAGTTTGGTTTATATATTTCTACTTGAATCTTTGCCGATGAATCTATAGGAAATGTTTTGCTTTCTAATCCTTTCATCGAGGTAATTGCAATTTGCTTCGTATTTAAACTATCAAGCTTTAATATTTCAAAATTCGGATCATTAACCTGTTCTAAACTGCGAATAAACCAAGCGTTTCCATTGGCATCCGTATTTGTGTATGGGAATATATTATCATCATCATCTTGTGCTATAATATACTTGGCATTTAGCATATTCAACACATTAATGTTGTTTTGCGAAATATGAAAATCATACAATTCATTAAAACGCTTCAACTTAGCAGCGTGGTAGCCTGAAATTGAATTATGGAAATACGACGCTCTTGCGCCACCTGATGTTAAATCTAAAACTCTAAAATGTTCAGGGTCTTTCAAAATCGCTAAATCCGCAGCATTAGCTTGATACGGCTTGTTTACTTGAACGGATGAAACAAAATTATCATTATTTACATAGCGTCTATCTACTCCAACCAAATCGAAAACTATTAAACCTGCAAAAATGAATATGACTATTTTTTCAGATAGTTTCTCCTTAATAAACATAAAAATCGTTCCTGCTGAAAGTAACACTAAAATTAAGGTTCGTAAGGTGTCTTGTGTGAAAAATGCTTTTCTGTCTTTTATAACAGCATCAATAAATTGAGGGCCATAATTCTGACGGTACAACCCATCATTAGCACCAACAAAATTAAATAAAGACGATTTAAAGAGTAAAAATACCACAGCTAATCCCGCAGTAATCATAGCCGTATATTTTAAAGCATTTAGCTTTTCTTCTTGTTTTTCAAGTGGATTAAATAACCGTACCAACCCGAAAATAGCTAATATTGGAATACACAATTCTAAAATAACTTGAATAGAACTTACTGCTCTAAACTTATTATACATAGGTACAAAATCAATAAAGAAATCGGTTAAAAATCCGAGATTCTTCCCATAGGATAATAATAGTGATAATACGGTTCCGCCAACTAACCACCATTTCAAGCGGCCTTTCACTAAAAACAAGGCCAGAACAAACAAAAATATAACCACTGCTCCAACATATGCTGGTGCTTCAACTATGGTTTGATCTCCCCAATATGTTGGCGTTTGTTTAACTTCTTGCATAGCCTGAAGTGGCGTGGCACCAAGAGTAAGGTAAAAATCATAAGTAGCGGAATCTTTCCCGACGTCTTCATAACTTCCACCACCTAAAAATCGAGGAATATATAAATTAAAAGTTTCTAAAAGTCCGTAGCTGTATTCTGTTATGTAAGCTTTATCTAAACCAGTTGTAACTTCTTTAGGCGAACCATCAGGATTAATGGTTAAATCACTTTGACTACGCGTACTTTCTGCCGCATATTCTTGGGTAGCAAGGATATTGGTAGCATTTAATCCAATAGCCAAAATCACAGCAGCTAACAAGATGCCCACAGATTTAAAATAATGAGGTAACATTTTTTTCTTATACGCATCTACCAAATATGCAATACCAATTACCAGCACTAAAAACATCAAATAATAGGTCATTTGAAAGTGATTGGCTACCAACTCTAAAGCCATAGCAACAGCAGTTAATAAAAACCCTGCAATGTATTGTTTCCGAAATGTGAGAATGATGCCGCTTAAAACTAAAGGCATGTAGGCAATAGCGTGTGCTTTACTATTATGGCCCACTCCTAATATAATAATTAAATAGGTGGAAAAACCAAAAGCCAAGGCACCTAAAGCTGCTAATTTGAAGTCGACCTTTAATGTCAATAACAATATGTAAAACCCTATAAAATAGAGAAATAAGTAATCGGCTGGTCTGGGTAAAAAGCGTAAGGTTAAATCGAGCTGTTTAATGTAATTATGAGGATATTTTGCACCTAATTGATACGTTGGCATACCACCAAAAGCACTATTAGTCCAATATGTTTCGTCTCCAGTGTCTGCTTTAAAGTCCTTTTGCTGTTTGGACATACCAATATACTGCTTTATATCGCTTTGGTAAATTTCTTTACCTTTTAAAACAGGACTAAAATAAGCTAATGAAATACAAATAAAGCCTACTAAAACAAGAATATGAGGCAGGCATTTTTTTATTGAAAATTGCATGAAATTGGATTAATCAATGAAGGCGAAAATTAATCAATTTCTTCGTAATCTACATATTCGCCAACGTTTTTATTTGAAGTATTTGATTGAGGAACTTTATCAATAACCGTTTCACCTTCCTTTTTAGTAGGTTCTTGCGGTTGTCTCTGATTAAATTGTTGTCCGAATTTTGCTTCCGCTTTTTTAGCTACATAGCGCATTAATGCAGGTGCAAACAAACGCGATAAAATTTTCATCCCGTACCAAACTAATAATATGATTAAAATTGTTTTAATTAAGCCCATAAATGATGCGTGTTGAAGCATATCACTAAATTTTTACAAAAATACAATTCTTACTATTTAAATTACCTCTTAAATACTTAAAAAAAATATAAAATATCTATATTTGAAATCAAACAAAAACTTATGAAATCAATTAAAGCCTATTTATTTCTACTTGTTTCGTTTACAACAGGTTATTCGTACGCGCAATATACCGAAGTTATAAATTCCAACAGACCTGGTGTTTCAAGAAGTGCATTTTCCGTAGGAACTAATGTGGTTCAGTTTGAAGTTGGCCCTTATATTTTAAATGAAAACCACAACCTTTTAAACCGAGAAGACAAAAGCTTTGGTGCTGATTTTGCCGTTCGCTATGGCTTTTTATTCCCACAGTTAGAAGTTAATGTGGAAGGGACCTTTCAATCTACTAACAGAAGTTATTCAGGTATTGTTACTAACGACGAAACCCTTAGCAATTTTAAAACACTAACGGTTGGTGCTAAATATTTGGTATACGATCCATATAAAAATGCCGGTGAAGAGAAACCAAATTTAAGAAGTTGGAAGGCTAATAATAAATTCAAATGGAAGCAATTAATTCCAGCGGTTGCCGTTTATGCAGGTGCCAATTTTGATGCTAAAGACAATCCGTTTACTGCTGCAGGTGTAGAAGGCTTTAGTCCAAAAGTTATGGTGGGAACGCAAAACAACTTTTCAAGCGGATGGGTATTTGTTACCAATTTTATTTTAGATAGAATAGGAACAGATCAGTCTGATTTCTCATTTATTTTAACCCTAACCAAATCTATAACAGACCAATGGGTTCTATTTGGTGAAACGCAAGGTATAAGCAGTGATTTTTATGCAGATAATTTAATTCGTTTTGGTGGAGCTTATTTATGGAGTAAAAATTTCCAACTTGATACCGCTTTAACTTTTAATACAAAAGACACGCCTACTGTATTTGGCGTTACTATTGGCGCATCCTACCGATTAGATTTTCATAAAGACAAAGAAGGAAAAGACGGTACATCAGCCGATGAAGAGTTGGAGCGTCGAGAGAATAAAGCGCGAGGTAAAAATAAAAACAAACGCGAAAAAGAAGATACTGATTTTGATGAAGGTTTAAATTAGATGCTGAAAGCCATATGATACAATTACACGAGGTAAAAAACAAAAAAGAGTTAAAACGTTTCGTAACATTTCCATTTTCATTATACAAAGATTCAAAATATTGGGTGCCTCCCATTATATCTGATGAAGTTGGTACATTAAGTGCCGATAAAAACCCAGCCTTTCTTCATGCAGATGCGCGCTTTTTTTTAGCTTATAAAAATAATGAAATTGTTGGTCGTATAGCCACTATTGTGAATTGGACAGAAGTCAACGAACAGAAAGTTAAAAAAATGCGTTTCGGTTGGTTTGATATTATTGATGATATTGAAGTATCCAAGGTCTTATTAGATAAAGTGGCCGAAATAGGCAAACAGCATAATCTTGATTATATGGAAGGACCTGTTGGTTTTTCTAATTTAGATAAAAATGGTGCCTTAACCGAAGGTTTTGATCATATTGGAACTATGGCAACTTGGTATAACCATCCCTATTATATTGATCATTTTAATCAATTGGGTTTTGAAAGGGAAAAAGAATACATAGAAAGTAAATTCGCTTTTAAAAATTTACCAATAGAACGTTTTGTTAGAGCAAACGACATCATTTTAAAGCGTTTTAAATTAAAAGCTGGCAGTTACACGAAAACCAATGAAATAATACCACACCTAGATAGTATGTTTGATTTGTTTAATCAATCCTATTCTAAACTATCATCATTTGTTCCAATTTCTAATCCACAGCGCGATTATTTTAAAAAGAAATTTATCAACTTTATCAATCCCGAATATATAAAATTTGTATTTGATGAACATGATAAAATGGTAGCCTTCGCCATCGTTTTACCATCATTTTCGGAAGCTTTACAAGAAGCAAAAGGTAAATTATTTCCATTTGGATTTTTGAAACTATTAAAAGCGAAAAAATCCAGTAAAACAGCTTTGTTCTATTTAATTGGTGTGGATGAGCAGTATCAAAATAAAGGTGTAACGGCTATTATTTTTAATGAATTTCATAAATCGTTTACAAAATTTGGCGTTGAAACTTGTATCCGACTACCGGAATTAGCGGATAATCATGCATCACATCAAATATGGAAAGATTTTGACACCAAGATTATTAAACGACGTAAGACTTTTAGGAAAGCATTATAAAAAAAGGCCGGTTTTAAATTAAAATCGGCCTTTTTGGTTATGTTATATTTATTGAATTACTTTTCCATAGCAGCAGTAACTGCAGCAGATAAACGCTTATAGGTTCCGTTTTCTAAACGGGTTCTAATCGCATCAAAAGCATCCAACGTAACTCTTACATCTTCCAACGTATGTGTTGCAGTTGGAATCATTCGTAGTAAAATTAATCCTTTAGGAATCACTGGATATACAACGATAGAACAGAAAATACCATAGTTTTCACGCAAGTCTTTTACTAATGCCATAGCTTCAGGAATACTTCCTTTTAGGTAAACTGGTGTTACACAACTTTGGGTTGTTCCAATATCAAAACCACGTTCTTTTAATCCAGATTGTAGCGCATCAACAATTTTCCAAAGGTTTTGCTTTAATTCTGGCATGGTACGTAACATGTCCAAACGTTTTAAAGCACCAACTACTAACTGCATTTGCAATGATTTCGCAAACATTTGCGAACGTAAGTTGTATTTTAAGTAATCTATAATTTCTTTATCAGCCGCAATAAAAGCACCAGTACTTGCCATAGATTTTGCAAAGGTTGCAAAATAAACATCTATACCATCCTGAACGCCCTGCTCCTCACCTGCTCCAGCTCCAGTAGCACCAAGTGTACCGAATCCGTGTGCATCATCCACAAAGAATCTGAAATTATATTTTTTCTTTAATTCTACGATTTCCTTCAAACGACCTTGCTCACCACGCATACCAAAAACACCTTCTGAAATCACTAAAATTCCACCGCCAGTTTGTTCTGCCATTTTAGTAGCACGCTCCAAGTTTTTCTCTAAACTTTCAACGTCATTGTGCTTGTATGTAAAACGTTTACCCATATGCAAGCGCACACCGTCAATAATACAGGCGTGAGCATCCACATCATAAACAATTATATCATCTTTAGATACCAAAGCATCAATAGTTGATACCATTCCTTGGTACCCAAAATTTAATAAGTAAGCCGCTTCTTTATCAACAAAAGCTGCTAATTCATTTTGTAGTGTTTCATGAAGTTCCGTGTGACCGGACATCATACGTGCACCCATTGGATATGCAGAACCATAAGCTGCACCAGCTTCAGCATCTACTTTACGAACTTCCGGGTGGTTAGCTAAACCTAAATAATCGTTTATACTCCATGTTACCACTTCTTTTCCTCGGAATTTCATACGATTAGAAATTTCACCTTCTAATTTTGGGAATACGAAATAACCTTCGGCATGGGAAGCCCATTTTCCTAGAGGCCCTTTATCTCTGTATATTTTATCAAATAAATCTCTCATAAAGCTATTAATCTAGTTAGATGATGCAAAATTAGATATTTAAAATTTCACAACATAATAATTTTACGTTCTATTATTAACAACACATGATAGTTAACTAAAAATGTTTAGAGCTAACTATCATGTGTTATATATGCGGACATCCTTAAATAAATTCGATGCCTTCTTTATCTTTTACTTTGGCAGTATCTAAAAAGCCTTGTTCCTTCATCCATGTATCGCTATATATTTTACTCATATAACGTGAACCGTGATCTGGAAAAACAACAACAATGACATCATTTTCACCAAATGTATTTTCTTCATTTAATTGTTTGATGGCTTGCATAGCTGCGCCAGAAGTATACCCTACGAATAAACCTTCGGTTTTAGCAATTTCACGAGCTGTAAGTGCACTTTCTTCATCGGTTACTTTTACAAATTCATCAATTGCATCAAATTCAGTAGCTGTTGGAATTAAGTTTTTTCCTAAACCTTCTATACGGTATGGATAGATTTCTTTCTCGTCAAATTCCCGTGTTTCATGATATTTCTTCAACACAGAACCATAGGCATCTACGCCTAAAATTTTAATATCCGGATTTTGCTCTTTTAAGTATTTAGCAATTCCAGAAATAGTTCCTCCGGTACCACTACACGCCACTAAATGCGTGATTTTACCTTCGGTTTGACTCCAAATTTCTGGGCCCGTAGAATGGTAATGGGCGTCTATATTTAATTCGTTAAAATATTGGTTGATATAAATAGAACCTGCTGTTTCTTCATGTAAACGTTTGGCAACTTCGTAATAGGATCTCGGATCGTCTGCAGCTACATGTGCTGGACAAACGTATACTTTGGCTCCCATGGTTTTTAGCATATCAATCTTATCTGGAGACGACTTTGAACTCACCGCCAAAATACATTTATATCCCTTTATGATACTCACCATAGCTAAACTAAAACCAGTGTTTCCAGAGGTTGTTTCTATTATAGTGTCGCCAGGTTTTAAAATACCTTGCTTTTCCGCTTGTTCAATGATGTATAGTGCAATTCTATCTTTGGAAGAGTGTCCTGGATTAAAGGCTTCTACCTTTGCAAAATAGTTACCATTAAAAGGTGCTGTAATTGTATTCAATTTTATTAAAGGCGTGCTACCAATAAGATCTAACACGCTATTGTAAACTTGATTTTTGTGTCCCATATTTGCTATTTGAGTAACTCCATTTTTTGGTAAAATGCAGCTTAAAACCTCGCAAAAATACAACTTTTTTTTTAACTATTGGTTAATTCCCTCTAAATCCAGTAAAAACGCGTACTCCAATGCCACTTCTTTTAAACTCTCAAATCGTCCAGAAGCACCGCCATGACCCGTATGCATATCAACTTGTAACAATAATATGTTTGAATCGGTTTTTAAATCGCGTAATTTGGCAACCCATTTGGCGGGTTCCCAATATTGAACTTGAGAATCGTGAATTCCTGTTGTAACCAAAAGATTTGGATAGTTCTGTGCTTTTACGTTGTCATAAGGTGAATAAGATTTCATATAATGATAATAGGTTTCTTCATTAGGATTTCCCCATTCATCATACTCACCTGTTGTTAGTGGAATAGAATCATCCAACATCGTTGTTACCACATCTACAAAAGGAACAGCTGCAACCACGCCATTGTATAATTCAGGATTCATATTGATGATAGCTCCCATGAGTAAACCACCTGCTGAACCGCCATTAGCATACAACTGTTTTGTTGTCGTATAATTTTGATCAATGAGATACTTGGAACAATCTATAAAATCGGAAAACGTATTTTCTTTCCTTAATAATTTACCGTTTTCATACCAATCACGACCTAAATATTCACCGCCTCGAATATGAGCAATGACATAAATAAAACCACGATCTAGTAAACTTAAACGAATAGTAGAAAAATACGGATCTATTGTAGCACCATACGAACCATAGGCATATAATAATAGCGGATTTTTCCCATCCTTTTTCACCCCTTTTTTATGAACGACAGACATCGGAATTTTTTCTCCATCTCTGGCTGTTGCCCAAATGCGTTCAGAGGTATAATCATCTTTATTAAAATCGCCTAAAACGTCTTGCTCTTTTAAAACGGTGTTTGTTTTCGTTTTAAAATCAAATTCCATTACAGAACTTGGAGTCGTCATGGCATTATAACCATACCTTAAAACATCAGAATTAAACTCCGGATTATTACCTAAATAGGCTGTGTATGTTTCACTGTTAAAGGGTAAATAATAATCTTCGGTACCATTCCAACCAATAACACGTAATTTATTAAGACCTTGAATGCGTTCATTTAACACATAATAGTCGCGAAATATTTCTATATCTTCTAAAAGAACATCTGGCCTGTGCGGAATAACATCTACCCAATGCGTTTTATCTGTATGTGTTTCTGGAGTTCTTTGAAGTTTGAAATTAATGGCTTTATCATTATTCGTAATAATATAAAAGGCATCATTATAATGCGCTATAGCATATTCCAATCCGCGTTCACGTTCCTGAAACATCTTAAATTCACCATCCGGATTATCAGCTGGTAATATGCGATATTCAGACGTTAAGGTACTCGATGAACCAACAACAATATATTTTCTTGACTTCGTTTTATAAACAAAGGCATTAAAAGTTTCATCTTTTTCATGATAAACCTCTATATCTTCTGATGCTTTCTCATGTATATTATGCTTAAATATTTTATAAGCACGCAAAGTCACGGGGTCTTTTACCGAATAAAAAACTGTTTTATTATCACTTGCCCAGGTACAACCACCTGTGGTGTTTTTAATTTTATTTGGGTGCAATTTCCCAGTTTCTAAATTTTTTATTTGAATGGTGTATTGACGTCTGCTTACCGTATCTACCGAAAAAGCAGCCATGGTATTATCTGGACTAATAGAAATACCACCTAATTTAAAGTATTTATGCTTTTTAGCCAGTACATTACAATCAAACATAATGTACTCTTCAGCTTCTAACGACTCTTTTTTCCGCGTATAAATAGGGTAATCCTTTCCTGTTTCAAAACGTGTTATATACCAATACCCGTTATAGAAGTATGGCACAGACTCATCATCTTCCTTGATACGCGCTTTCATTTCCTCAAAAAGTGATTTTTGAAAATTTTCCGTAGGCTTCATTACGGCTTCGGTGTAAGCATTTTCGGCGTTCAAATAGTCTATAACTTCTGAATTCTCCCGATCGTTAAGCCAGAAATAGTTATCTATACGTTCATCTCCATGTATAATTAGAGATTTTGCTATTTTTTTAGCTATTGGAGGGTTGGATATTTTTTTCAAAAAAAGAGGGTTTAATCAGCTGGCAAAAATAGAAAAATTAAATAGCTTTGTATCTAATAAAAATTGATATTATTATGTTTGGAGATCTTATGGGAATGATGGGTAAAATTAAAGAAACCCAAAAGAAAGTTGAAGAAACAAAAATGCGTTTAAATTCCGTGCTTATTGATGAAACGAGCGCAGATAATAAATTGAAAATCACGATTACGGCCAATAGAACCATTAAAGATATTAGTATTGACGAAGCGCTTTTAGAAGACAAGGAAGCGCTTGAAGATTATTTGGTTCTAACCTTAAATAAAGCCATTGAGCGCGCTAGTCAAGTTCATGAAACTGAAATCGCTGCGGTTGCTAAAGATGGCATGCCAAACATTCCTGGAATGGATATGTTTAAATAAAGGGTGGATTAGCGCTTCCTTTAATCTTGCCTATTTCTAAATGACAATAAAATACTTTATACCGTTGCACCGCTTAAAACCGTCATAAAGTAGTCATGCATGGAATCGGTGTAATCTAAATGGGTAACTATACGTAACTTTCCACTTCCCATACCACTTAATCGAATTCCTTTTTCTGAAAAATAGTTTAGAAACTTGGCTTCTTTTTCACGTTCCGCTAATTCAAAAATAACAATATTAGTTTCAACAGGAACGACTTTCTTTATAAATGGTAAGGACTGTAAAACAACGCCCATTTCTTTAGCTTTTTGATGATCGTCAGCTAAACGCTCCACATGATTATCTAAAGCAAATAAGCCGGCAGCGGCCAAATAACCAACTTGTCGCATACCACCTCCAAGAATTTTTCGGATTCTAATGGCGTTTTGCATGATTGCTTCATCGCCAATTAAAACGGAACCAATTGGGCAACCCAATCCTTTACTTAAACAAACTGAAATGGTATCGAATACCTGACCATAATCTTGAGCGGTTTCATTTTTAGCTACCAATGCATTCCACAAACGAGCGCCATCTAAATGAAAACCTAAATCATTGGTGTGACAAACAGTTCGAATTTTTTTCAATTCTTCAAAATCCCAACAAGAACCTCCACCTCTATTTGCTGTGTTTTCAACTTCAACGAGTTTGGTTAAAGGACTGTGATAAAAATCGGGCGGATTAATGGCATCTAAAACTTGCGCTGCGGTAAACATACCATGATTGCCTTCTAATAATTTACAAGAAACACCACTATTAAAGGACACCCCTCCACCTTCATAATGATAAATATGGGCATCTTTATCGCAAATCACCTGGTCGCCAGGATTGGTATGCAGTTTTATGGCGGTTTGGTTCGCCATAGTTCCTGTAGGAAAAAATAAGGCTTTAGGCTTTCCAAATAGTTTGGCTAACCGCTCCTCTAGTGCATTTACCGTTTCATCTTCTTTATAGACATCATCTCCAACTTGAGCGGATAACATAGCGTCCAACATCCCTTTTGTTGGTTTGGTAACTGTATCGCTTCGTAAATCAATTTTCATAAAAACAACTATTAAATTCGGCTTAAAATTAATCCATTTTAAGTTTTCTGTTGGCGCTTTTAATTATATTTTTGTTAAAATTTAAAAGCTATGATTACTTCAGATCAAATTAAAGATCTAAAAAACCGCCTTGAGAAATTAAGGCACTATCTTTGACGTAGATGCCAAACTAATTGAAATTCAAAACGAAGAGGAACAAACCTTCGATCCTAATTTTTGGAATGACTCCAAGGCTGCCGAAGCCATTATGCAATCCTTAAGAAATAAAAAGAAATGGGTTTCTGGATATGAAGAAGGTGTCTCACTTCACGAAGATTTAGAAGTTATTTATGAGTTCTATAAAGAAGGCGAAGCCACGGCCGAAGATTTAGAAAGTCGTTTTGAAAAAACCGAAACCCTTATTGAAGATTTAGAGTTTAAAAACATGCTTTCGGAAGAAGGTGATAGTTTAAGCGCTGTATTACAAATTACGGCTGGAGCCGGTGGTACGGAGAGTTGTGATTGGGCAAGCATGCTGATGCGTATGTATTTAATGTATGCCGAAAAAAGTGGCTTTAAAGTTAAGGAGTTAAACCTCCAAGAAGGTGATGTGGCCGGAATTAAAACCGTAACCTTGGAACTAGAAGGCGATTTTGCCTTTGGATGGCTGAAAGGTGAAAATGGGGTGCATCGTTTGGTACGGATTTCTCCTTTTGATAGTAATGCCAAGCGCCATACTAGTTTTGCTTCGGTTTATGTGTACCCTTTAGTTGATGATACGATTGAAATAGATATTAACCCAGCAGATATTGAAATTACTACAGCACGCTCTAGTGGTGCTGGAGGTCAAAATGTAAATAAAGTTGAAACGAAAGTTCAGCTAACCCACAAACCGTCAGGTATTCAGATTTCTTGTAGTGAAACACGATCGCAACATGATAACCGTTCACGCGCTATGCAAATGTTGAAATCGCAATTATATGAAATTGAATTGCAAAAACAGCTCGCGCAACGTGATGATATTGAGGCCGATAAAATGAAAATTGAATGGGGAAGTCAAATTCGTAATTATGTGATGCATCCTTATAAATTAGTTAAAGATGTAAGAACCGCTCATGAAACTGGAAATGTAGATGCCGTTATGGATGGTGATATTGAACCATTTTTAAAAGCCTATTTAATGATGATGGGGCAAAAAACAGAAGAAACGGATCAACTATAAACTATAAAAATAAATTATGATAACAATTTATCACAATAATCGCTGTAGCAAAAGCAGAAGTGGATTGGAAATTTTAGAAAATTCAGGGAAACCGTTTGAGGTGAAAAAATATTTAGATGATGTGCCTTCGGAAGCTGAACTCAAAAATGTTATATCCTTATTAGGTATAAAACCTATAGATTTGGTTAGAAAAAACGAGGCCATTTGGAAAGAACAGTATAAAGGTAACGATTTGTCGGATGCCGAAATTGTTTCAGCCATGGTTAAAAACCCGAAACTAATTGAGCGCCCGATTGTTGTAAATGGAAAGCAAGCTGTAATTGGCAGACCACCAGAAAATATCTTCGAAATCATTTAAAAATAAAGGCTTTGATTGTTAAAATTGAAGCTTTTTTATTTAACAAATTTTTAACCAAAACCCTTTAAACCAAAGGCTATTTTTGCAGTCTTATACGCAAAAATAGATTCATGAATAAACTAATTTTATCATTCTCCCTAATCGTTTTAGCAGCGTTCAACCTGACTGCTCAAAACAACAAAGAAGTTACCATAACAGGTAAAGTATTTGAAAAAGCTACTAATTTTCCACTTGAATACGCAACTGTTGCCTTTATTAATAAGGCTGAAAATCGAATTGTAACAGGTGGTATTACAACAGAATCAGGCGCTTTTAGTATTCCTGTTCCTAGTGGAACCTATGATGTTACCATAGAATTTATTGGCTTTGACAAATTAACAATTCCAAACCAAGTTCTTACTTCAGATAAAAATTTAGGCACAATTGGATTAGCTGAAAATGCGCAAGCACTAGACGAAGTAGAGATTATAGCCGAAACAACAACGGTTGAAATTAAGCTAGATAAAAAAATATACAATGTAGGTAAAGATTTAACGGTAAGAGGTGGTACTGTTAGTGACGTTTTAGACAATGTTCCTTCGGTATCTGTGGATGTGGAAGGAAATGTAGCTTTACGTGGTAATGAAAATGTAAGGATTTTAATTAACGGAAAACCATCTGGTTTGGTAGGTTTAAATAGTACAGACGCTTTGCGTCAATTACCAGCCGAATCTATTGAACGCGTAGAAGTTATTACCTCGCCTTCTGCTAGATATGACGCTGAAGGAACTGCTGGTATTTTAAATATTATTTTACGTCGTAGTAAACTTCAAGGTTTCAATGGTGCGGTTACAGCAAACGTTGGTCACCCAGAATCAGCAGGAATTTCAGGAAATATTAACTATAGAACTGGAGATGTTAACATTTTTAACACGACTAGTTATGACTACCGTAAAGTTCCAGGTAACTCATCTACCTACACACAGTTTTATAATAAAAAATATGATAGTATGGGTAATTTAATAAGCGATTTACCAGATACTTTTGTAGATGAAACCAATGATTATGACCGTATTCGTAAAGGCATAAGCACCAATTTTGGTGTGGAATGGTATATTACAGATTCGGCATCTTTAACAGGATCTATTTCTTACAGAAATGGTGATAATGAAAGTAATACAACAAATAGATTAACACAGTATGACGTGAATGGTGCTTTTGTTTCCGAATCTAATCGTTTTGATCCAGAAGAAGAGGAAGATAAAGTTATGCAGTACGCATTAAACTTTATGAAAGATTTTGACAACAGTGGACACAAATTAACATTAGATTTTCAATATGAAGATAATTCAGAAGATGAGTTTTCTGAAGTATTTGTTGAAGGTATAAATTCTGAACGTGTTTCTACTATTGAAGATCAACGTCGTATTTTATTACAAGCTGATTATGTATTACCAATCGGTGAAAAAAGTCAATTTGAAGCAGGATATCGCGGAAACTTTAATGACCAAGACACAGATTATAATGTAGCGCTTTTAAATACGAGCACCAATGAATTTGAAAATGCAACAGGCCTAACCAACTTTTTAAACTATCGTGAATATGTGAATGCGGCTTATACCCAGTTTGGTAGTAAAATTGGTAGTAAATTTTCATTCTTATTGGGATTACGTTTAGAAAATACACGTATTACTATTGACCAACCTACAAGTGGTGATTTTAGTAAAAAAGACTATAATGGTCTATTTCCAACGGTAAATTTAAGCTATGAGTTAAGTGATAATGAAAATGTAACTATGGGATATAGCAGACGTATTCAACGTCCAAGATCATGGTTTATAAATCCGTTTCCTTCTCGTTCTAGTGTTACCAGTATTTTTAGAGGAAACCCGGAGTTGGCACCTAGTTATTCTGGTTTATTTGATGTGGGCTATTACAAGAAGTTTGGTAAAGTATCTTTAAATACCTCCGCTTACTACCAACACGCTACAGATGCATTTAGCTTTGTAAGTTTTGATACAGGAAGAACAGAAACTGTTGATGGTCAAGAATTAGCCGTAATAGAACGTACGCCAATTAACCTAGCAGAAGAGAATAGATATGGTTTTGAGTTTACCGTAACGTATAACCCAATGAAAAAGTGGAATGTAAATGCCAACTTTAATATTTTCCAACAATCAGTTATTGGAACCACCCCTAACGGTTTATCTCTAGATAATGATAATACAAGTTGGTTTGCACGTTTAAACAATAAATACACATTACCAGGTCAGATAGAATGGCAAACAAGTTTAAATTATAGAGGACCTTCTTCTGATGCACAAAACGAGCGTGAAGGTGTTTTCTCTGCAAATATGGCATTTAGCAAAGATTTATTTAATGAAAAAGCATCTATTGCTTTCAATGTAAGTGATTTACTTAATAGTAGAAAACGTACTATGAATACATCAACAGATACGTATTATAGTACATCAGAATTTCAATGGCGTGAGCGTAGTTTCAACGTATCATTCACTTACCGCTTTAACCAACAGAAGAAACGTCAAGACCGTGGCGGATCCAATGGTGGCGGTGATTTTGATTACGAAGGCTAATTTTAAAACCCACTATAAATTAAAAGACTGTCTGAAGAGGCAGTCTTTTTTTTTGTCTTTAATTTGATTTGTGTACCAACCATACCCCGTTTAGATGAAAAACCATAAAAACTGGTCATAAAAAAAACGTCCAAAATTTCTTTTAGACGCTTGTATAAATGTGTTCTAATTTAAGATTAGCTCAACGCTTCTCTTTTGGCTTTCTTCTCTTCGCGAATTTCTTTCATACGTTCAATTAAAGCACCTCCAATCCAATAAGGAATGACAAATGTTATTAAAAAAATCATTAACCAAAAACCGATTGTTAAAATGGTTAAAAATGCTAAAAACCCTAAATATTGGTCAAAATCGAACATAATAAAAATTTCTTTTGTTGATAACTATGGCAAATATACGTGAAATGCTTTTTTTACACAACAGTAAATTCAAGATTTATTAACATCTTTTATTTCCTATTGTTTAATAACTTTTAAGAATGTCTCATTTTATAAATGTCCCTTTAATTTTAAATAATAAAGCCCTGCACTTAAACTACTCATATTTATTTGGCTGTTAGGCTTTACAGTTCCATTAAGCACTTTAGCACCACTAATAGTGTGTAGTTCGAATTGCTTTTCTTCCTGCAAACCTGATAACCGGATAAACTGTGTGGTAGGATTTGGATATATTCTTGGAAGAATAACAGACTTATTACCTTTAATACTCAACAAAGTTCCTAGATTTTCCACTTTAAAAATTCTATCTCCCTGACCACCAGCAATAAAAAGTTCGTTGTTATGGACTAACAAGTTTAAAGGCTGGCCACTCAGTTTGATAAGAATTCTTCAGCTAATAAAACAGGTTCATTCATATCTACAGTCATCAATTTATAACTTAATCCCAAGCCTACAATTAATGTGTCTTCAAAAAAGGCTAATGAGTAAATATTAGAATCGAAATCGGAAATAACATCTTCAATTACCGGATTAGCGTCTGTAATATTAATTTTTGAAACTTTATTGGCATAGCCAAAATATAACTCATCTCCTTTTAAGGCGAAAGCCAAAATTCGCGCTTCAATATTCTGAACAACTATTACAGCATATGGATTGGTAGCATTTAAATCTATTTTAGAAATTCTATCTTCACCTGAAATAAATAGTTCATTTTCTGTAGCTATTAATGCGCGCGGTATATTGGAGTAAATTACACGGGTTTCTGTAGGATTAGGATCATTGATATTTATTTTCCATACATGTTGGGTTGCAAAATACAGTTCATCACCAACCAAGCAAACAGCCCGTGGATATGTTAAATTAGTAACTATATCTTTCTTTACAGGATTACTAATAGATATATCAGCTTTAGATATTACGCCTGAATGTTCCGCAATAAATATCTCTTCCCCACTTATGGCAATTCCAATGGGATGATCTAATCCGGTTACAACATCCACTGTTTGAGAGAATAAATTGTTAGTAATTAGGAATACAACTACTACGAGTAAATTTTTAATCATCAATTGTTTTATTTTAATTACTAAACAAAGAAGCACCTTTTAAATTAAAATTTAAAAATTCCCTAAGCATTATTTTTGTTTGATTCCTGTTTCTTGTAGAAATATTCGAGGATAAAACAACTAAATATAATTGCTAAAATGACTACGACTCCAACCAAATTTGATTGATATTGCTGAATGACTAAAGTAACAAAAGCTATGGCGCACATTAGAAACCCTATTAAGGGAATTAATTTTTTCCCTTGTATTTCACGAGATAATTTAAATGCCACATAATTTACAATGGCAAAAATCAATAAAAATCCTGCGCTTCCAGCAGTAGAAATACTTTCAAGCTTTAAAGTATTTGCTATCAATAAGGTTAACACAGCCGTAATAAGTAATCCAATAGGCTGATTCCAGAGTTTACTAGTTAAGTGATGTGGTAATTCATCATCTTCCGCAACTTCAAAACTCACACGACTTCCACCATAAAGAGATGCATTTATTGCCGAAAAAGTTGAAATTAAAGCAGCTACCGTAATAATGGTAAATCCTACTTTACCAAGCATGGGTTTGGCTGCTTCCGCTAACACATAATCTTCTGCTTTTGCTATAGTTTCAAATGGCAAAGAACCTACTGTTACTATTGCAATAATAACATACAGGAAAACCACAAACCAAACGGAATAATTATAAGCTTTAGGGATATTAATTTCTGGATTAATAATATCTGGTGCCGCATTGGCAATAAGTTCAAAACCTTCATAAGCTACAAAAATAACCATCCCTCCCGTTAATAATAAAAGTGGACTTTCCCAATTAGAAACAGCAAGTTGCTCAACATTAGGATTGCCAAACAACCCATACAGACCAACAACTATAAAACCTAGTAATATAAGTAGCTTTATTATTACAGCATAAGATTCTATTTTACTTACCACCGCAATACTGTAATAATTTATTACGGTCGCTATAATTATAATGCCACTTAAGTATACATGCGAATCCCATGAAGGATTTCCGGTAATATTAAATAAATTAGGCGCATAAAATCCAAAAGCAGAAGCATAAAGCGAAAGCATAATAATATAACTCACCCACAACAAATTATTAATGGCGCCACTGAAAACAGTTTTTCCAAAACCCTGATTTATAAATTTAACAGTGCCACCTCTATCGGGAAAAGCTAATGATAATTTTGAATAACTATAAGCTGTCAAACTCGCTATAATTCCAGCAAAAAGGAATGCAATGGGAGTGCCACCTTGTGCTAATGAAACGGCTAATCCTAACACCGCAAAAATACCACCTCCAACCATACCTCCTATTCCAATGGATATGGCTTCACGTAAACTTATTTTAGCATTGGAATTTGTGTTATTTTTCATAAAATCATGGAATCGTTATAATTAAAAGTAACATTTTTTATTTATTGGTAACCTTTAAGGGAAGATTTTCTAACAAATAACACCTTAACAGCTACAGGATTTAGTCATAAAATCGTAATTTTGCAGAACAACT
The DNA here is from genome assembly GCF_048259285.1 of Bizionia sp. NCBI lineage: Bacteria > Pseudomonadati > Bacteroidota > Flavobacteriia > Flavobacteriales > Flavobacteriaceae > Bizionia > Bizionia sp. The sequence goes on from NZ_JBLXHU010000005.1 coordinate 101,733, forward strand.
AAATTTATTTCAACTTATATATATCATGAATTTTAGAATAGAAAAAGATACCATGGGCGAAGTTAAAGTGCCTGCGGAAAAACTTTGGGGCGCACAAACAGAACGCTCCAGAAACAACTTTAAAATTGGTGCACCTGCATCTATGCCATTAGAAATTGTTTACGGTTTTGCTTACTTAAAAAAAGCAGCAGCCTATACAAATTGTGAATTGGGTGTGCTTGCTGAAGAAAAACGCGATCTGATTGCGCAAGTTTGTGAAGAAATTTTAGAAGGCAAACACGACGACCAATTTCCCTTAGTCATCTGGCAAACCGGTTCTGGTACACAAAGTAATATGAATGTTAATGAGGTTATTGCCAATAGAGCACATCAAATTGCTGGTAAAACCATAGGTGAAGGTGAAAAAACCATTCAACCAAATGATGATGTCAATAAATCGCAATCGTCAAATGATACCTTTCCTACAGGCATGCATATTGCAGCTTATAAGAAAATTGTGGAACATACGATTCATGGTGTTATTCAATTACGAAATACACTTCATAAAAAATCATTAGCTTTTCATGATGTAGTAAAAATTGGACGTACCCATTTAATGGATGCAACACCTTTAACTTTAGGTCAAGAATTTTCGGGTTACGTATCCCAATTAGATCATGGTTTAAAGGCTTTGGAGCATACATTACCTCACTTATCGGAATTAGCCCTTGGTGGAACTGCCGTAGGAACAGGCTTAAACACACCTGAAGGTTATTCAGAATTAGTAGCGAAATACATTGCTGATTTTACTGATTTACCGTTTGTAACAGCACCTAATAAGTTTGAAGCTTTAGCGGCTCACGATGCTTTGGTTGAAACACATGGCGCTTTAAAACAATTAGCCGTTTCTTTAAATAAAATTGCTAATGATATCCGAATGATGGCTTCAGGACCACGTTCAGGGATTGGTGAAATCACGATTCCAGCAAACGAACCTGGAAGTTCCATTATGCCAGGAAAAGTAAATCCAACACAGTGTGAAGCATTAACTATGGTGTGCGCTCAAGTTATGGGTAACGACGTGGCTGTTACTATTGGCGGCATGCAAGGTCATTATGAATTAAATGTTTACAAACCAATGATGGCTGCCAATGTTTTACAATCGGCACAATTACTTGGTGATGCTTGTATGAGTTTTGATGAGCATTGCGCACAAGGCATTGAACCTAACCACGATGTTATTAAAAAATTATTAAATAACTCATTAATGCTTGTAACCGCTTTAAACACCAAAATAGGCTATTACAAAGCTGCAGAAATTGCAAATACAGCTCATAACAATGGTACAACCTTAAAAGAAGAAGCTATTAATTTAGGCTATGTAACTGCGGAAGATTATGATGCTTGGGTAAAACCAGAAGATATGGTAGGCAGTATAAGTAAATAAAAATCAATATATTACGCTATTAATAACAAATTTTAAAAACATGAAACAAAATTTACTCCTATTTACAGGATTGCTTTTTATGAGCTTTTCTGTAAATGCACAAATATCATTTGTAAAAAGCACAATTGATGTGAGTACAAGTGCAGAACCATATACCATAGCCTCTGGATATTTAGATGGAGATGCCTATTTAGATTTGGCTGTAGGATCCGATGTTACGGGTGAAGTAACCTGGTATAAAAATAATGGTGATGGAACATTTGCAACCGGTATCATTTTAACAGCTGTAGGTCCTAACGCTTTATCTTATGTTGAAGGATTAACAATTGCCGACATAAATGGTGATGGTGATAACGATATTATAGCAGCAAGTTATGTTGGTGGTAATTTAGTATGGTTTGAAAATAATGGTGACGATACCTTTCAACCTGCTGTGACAATTTCATCCAGTATTGCTGGTGCAGGAACGGTTATAGCAGCTAACATTGATAATGATGTAAATGGCTATTTAGATCTTATAGTCACTTCTTATGATGGCCATAGTGTCGTATACTTCTTAGGAAATGGCGATGGTACCTTTGGAACACTTCGTTATGTAGTTCCAGTAACGCCTGGTAGTGGTCCTGGAACAATGGATATTGCTGATTTTGATGACGATGGCGATTTGGATGTTGTTGTTGGATTCACAGGAAATGGCGATGTTAAATTATATGACAATCGTTTAATTCCAGATGGTCTAGATGGTTCGGGCAACGTACCTTTTACAGCTTATACAAATAATGTGGATACCGGAAATGGATTTTTGTTTTCAGTTATATTTGCAGACATCAATGATGATTCTAATCTTGACATTGTGAGATCAGACAATAATCCAGGTGCAAACCCGGCCATTGCTTGGTATTCAAATGATATAAGCGGAACTGGCACCACATTTACAGAAACTACCATTGCAACCACTATAAATAGATCCGCTGCCATAGGTGTTGCCGATTTTAATAACGACTCTTACAATGATTTAGTTGTTGCTAATGGTCGTGCAACAGATAACGATTTTATATGGTTTACCAGTAATGCCACTGGTGGCTTGGGAAGTGAAATTCTTATTGATGATAATAGTTCTGCAGCTTTTGATTTAGAAATTCAGGATTTTGATAATGATGGTGATCTAGATATAGCAAGTATTAGCTATTTACAAGATGACGTTTTTATTTTTAATAATGATTTATTTACCTTAAGTACTCCAGAATTTCAAGTTAGTACATTTGGTATCTATCCAAATCCAACTTCTAATACCTTAAATTTTAAAACAACAAATCAAGAGCCTTTCAAAATTCTAGCATACAATATTTTAGGTAAAGAGGTTTTAAATACAACGGTTTTGAATAATTCTTTAGACGTTTCCATACTTGCAAATGGCGTATACCTATTGAAGGTTGAAAACTTAGACAAAACATTCAAATTTGTAAAGCAATAACAAAACGTCCATTTATAATATCTAAAACGCTAGTAATAATTTTTACTAGCGTTTTTTTATTACCCAAAATTTAAGCAACTTTGAAAAAACTACTATCGTGACGACATTAATAACAAACATTCAAGAATTACTTCAAGTTAGAGACACAAACATTTTAAAGGTTTCTGGAAAAGACATGAAGCAGCTACCAACCATTAAAAACGCCTATCTTTTAATAGATGATGATACCATTGTAGGCTATGGCCATATGGAAGATTGTAAAAATATTCAAGCAGATACAGTAATTGATGCCACAGGAAAAGTGGTTTTACCTACGTGGTGTGACTCTCATACACATATTGTTTATGCTGGAAATAGAGAACAGGAATTTGTTGATAGAATTAACGGTTTAAGTTATGAAGACATTGCCAATCGTGGAGGTGGTATTTTAAATTCTGCTGAAAAATTACAACAAACCAGTGAAGACGATTTATTTGAACAATCTGTTAAACGATTAAAAGCCGTTATTAAATTAGGAACTGGCGCCATAGAAATTAAATCTGGCTATGGACTAACAGTAGAAGCCGAATTAAAAATGCTTCGGGTTATCAAGCGATTAAAACAAGATTTTCCTCTAAAAGTCAAAGCAACACTTTTAGCAGCACACGCAGTGCCAAAAGACTATAAAGACAATAAAGATGGTTTTGTTGATTTAGTTATAAATGAAATGATTCCAAAAGTTGCCAAAGAGCAATTGGCAACCTATATTGATGTGTTTTGCGAAAAAGGTTATTTCGATTTAAACGATACAGAACGTATATTAAAAGCTGGTAAATCACATGGATTAATTCCTAAAATTCATGTAAATCAATTCAATGCCTTTGGTGGTATTGAAGTAGCTGTAAAAAACCAAGCCCTTTCTGTAGATCATTTGGAAGAATTAAACGAAAGCGATATTGCCATGCTGAAAACAGGTAATACCATGCCAGTCGCACTTCCATCTTGCTCCTATTTCTTAAGCATCCCTTACACTCCAGGACGCCAGTTAATTGATGCTGGATTACCACTAGCATTAGCTTCAGATTATAACCCAGGCTCCACCCCTAGTGGAAATATGAATTTTGTGGTTAGTACGGCATGTATAAAAATGAAGTTAACACCAGAGGAAGCCATAAACGCAGCCACAATAAATGGTGCTTATGCTATGGGAATAAGCGCTATGTACGGCAGTATAACACGTGGAAAAAAAGCAAATATCATTATTACAAAAGCCATTCCTAGCTATGCTTTTTTACCCTATGCTTTTGGTGATAATCATATTGACGCGGTCATGATAAATGGACAAATTGTTTAATTTCAATTTAACACAACAATCTAAATTATCTCAAGAACTCCTACATATAGGTGTTTCTAATTTTAATGACGCGCTTACCTATGTACAAAATTTACCCTATGGAAGGAACAGCAATAGAAGTGAATATACGCTAATACTAAAAGAACACAAAGGAACCTGCTCTACAAAACATGCCTTTTTAGCAGCACTAGCAAATCAAGAAAATATACCTCAAGTAAAACTCTTTATGGGTATTTATAAAATGTGTGAAGAAAACACAGAGGGTGTTTCAGCAGTATTAGAAAACTACCAATTACCTTATATTCCAGAAGCTCATTGCTATTTGAAAATAAATAATAACATAGTAGATGTTACAAGAAATAGTAACAATCACATTTCTTTTGAAGCCTCATTACTTTATGAAGAAGAAATTGTATCACATCAAATTGTTGATTATAAAGTGAAACGTCATCAAGATTATATAAAGGACTGGATTGTTTCAGAATCAATCACTTATAATTTTAAAACCATTTGGAATATCCGAGAAGCTTGTATTCAAAGTATTTCAAAATAATTATATAAAAAACCCGAAAGCCTAAACTTTCGGGTTTTACTAGTATTAGCTCTATGGAAAACTATTACTAGTTTATTTTAATCTAATATAAATTCTGAAGTAGCAACTAAATCTTTTTGATTAAAAACATTAACCATATAGCGACCTTTTTCAAACTTGTTATCACCATTTGGTGAAACAAATTCACAAATATTTAAACTAGAATTTTCATAATTAAATTTACTAACAAGACTGTAATTTAATACCTTTTCACCAAACTCAATTTGCTCATTAGCTCCCATGGTATTGTTTTTTGGGTCAATAACCTGAATATATAATTCTTGATCACCGCCTTGTACTAATGTGTTTTTTGGAACGGTAAAACATACACGAATTTTATCAGCACGTCTTGCACTTTCAGTAGGAATTAATTTTCCTGAATTTCGTTCAATAACACCATAACCTTTTAAGCTAACGGCTCCTAAAACGGCTGCATTACTAACTACTTCAGCTAATGCTGTATTTTGAACCATTAAGGAATCCGTAAACATAGTACGTTCTTCCAAACGGATTTTAGTACTATCTAAAGAGGTGGCTAGTAACTCATTTTCAATTTTCAATCGGTCATTTTCAGTTAATAACACATTCATTTCTTTCTGTAATGCTGTGTATTTAGACTTGTAGCGGTATAAACTCTGTACGTTCGTTTCAGAAACCTTAAGCGAGTCAATTAAACCTTGAATACGTCCTTTGGCTTCAACTAACTTTTCATTGGCTATAGTATTATCGCCAATAACAATATCATATTGCTTGGCCATATTGCTCAAATCGTTCATCACCATTTCCTTCTCTTGCAATAATTGCGTTTCGGTTTCCTTTTTTTCATTGTAAAGCTTGGAAGTATAAATTCCTGTAGCTACAAATAAAACTAAAGCAATTCCTAATGCCACTTTTAATCCTGTACTGTTTTTATTAGATTCCATAAATAATTTCGTTTTTTAAAAAATTAAAGTTACTACTAATTTTGTGCTTTTTTAAGCAATTGTTTTTAAAGTTTCAAATATAAAGTACATTTATACTTTATATCTAATTTACATCATTTATGGATAAACTGGTACTGTTTAATGAGTCAAACCTCAATTCGCTAATTAATAAGCGTCCAGATGAATCCAAATTTGGAGAGCATATTACTATAATTCCCAAACCTACAGATATATACGAGCAACTTAAAAATTTGGACGTTCAGTATATAATTTTTGGTATTCCAGAAGATGTTGGCGTATTTGCTAACCTAGGAAAATCGGGCACTTCCAAGGCTTGGGATGCCTGCCTTAAAGTTTTGTTAAATATTCAAAGTAACGCGTTTACACATGCACATAAGGTTTTAATTCTAGGCCATTTGGATTTCTCTGAAGAACTGAAAATGCTATCACAGCTGGACCAGGCCAATCCAAAAGATCTTCAAAAATCTCGTAAATTGGTAAAGCAAATAGATATCCATGTCGCCCAATTAATTTCCACAATTGTTAAATCTGGAAAAACACCCATTGTTGTTGGTGGTGGCCATAACAACGCTTACGGAAATATAAAAGGAACATCACTCGCTTTGAAAAAGCCTATAAATGTTATTAATTTTGATGCACATTCAGATTTCAGAGCTGAAGAAGGCAGACATAGCGGAAATGGTTTTAGTTATGCTTATTCTGAAGGTTTTTTGAAAAAATATTTTATTTTCGGATTACATGAGAACTATACGTCTGCTGCTATTTTTAAGCAATTAGAAAATAATTCACACATAGATTTCAACACATTTGAAGCACTGGAAATACGAAAAGAAGTAAAGTTTAAAACCGAAATAAATCGCGCCTTACAATTCATTAACTCAAAACCGTATGGAATTGAATTAGATTGTGATGCTATTCAGAATACGCCAAGTAGCGCCATGTCACCTAGCGGATTCAGCGTTAGTAAAACACGAATGTTTTTAAATGCTGTAGCACAAAGTAAACACGCCATGTATCTTCATCTGTGTGAAGCTGCTCCAACGCCAGAAACTGAAGCCCAAGTAGGTAAACTCCTAACGTATTTAATAACCGATTTTATTAGAGCACATGCCAATACTTGAAATCATCCCATTTGAAAAACAATACGCTAAAAATTTTTATGCGTTGAATATGGAGTGGCTTAAAACCTATTTTTATGTAGAACCGTTTGATGAAGAAGTTTTAAGCAATCCGGAAACCTATATTATTAACAAAGGAGGTCATATATTTTTTATTCGAATAAAGCATAAAATAGTTGGAACGGTTGCTCTTATGCCAACGCCTAATAAAAAGGTTTTAGAACTTACTAAAATGGCTGTTTCACCAGAATTGCGCGGTCAAAATATGGGACAGAAATTAATGCAATATTGTATTGAGTTTGCCAGAAAAGAAAACATCAAACAACTACTGCTCTACTCAAACACAAAATTGGTAAATGCTATTTATATTTATAGAAAATTTGGGTTTGTAGAAATTCCTGTTGAAACCAATTCGCCCTATAAACGCGCTAACATAAAGATGATTTTAGATTTGTAGTTTCGGCTTCTTTTATAATAATCGTATCTTTATTTTCTAATACGGTCTAATATGAAAACTAAATATCTTTCAATCTTTTTCCTTACCATTTTATTTTATGCTTGTAAATCGGATAAAGAACAAACAGCGCCTATCTTGAAAGAAACTGAAATAAAAACCGAAACAAAGGTTAAGGTACCATCAAAAACGGATACACCTAATTATTACGTTGAATCTGATATCAAAATAACACCCATTGAACATGCCAGCATGGTTATTACTTTCCATGACACCTCAATTTATGTGGATCCTGTTGGTGAAGTAGTTCGATATGCAGATTTTAAGAGTCCATCTTTTATTTTAATCACAGATATTCATGGGGATCATTTGGATATTAAAACTTTAGAAGCAATCAATACCACAAACACCATTATAATAGGTCCTCAAGCTGTTAAAGATAAATTACCGGAATCTTTACTGGCCAATTTTAATGTTCTGGAAAATGGTCAGAAAAAAGATGATTTCTTGAACAAAACGGCAATGTATATTGAAGCAATTCCCATGTATAACTTAAGAGAAGAGGCTTTAAAATTTCACCCTAAAGGACGTGGAAATGGCTATATTTTAGCTATAAACAAGACGCGCATATATATTTCTGGTGATACAGAAGATATTCCTGAAATGCGTAATCTGAAAAATATTGATATTGCTTTGGTTTGTATGAATTTACCCTACACCATGCCAATTGAAGCTGCGGCTGATGCTGTTTTAGCTTTTCAACCAAAAACCATTTTGCCATATCACTATCGTGGCACTGACGGATTTAGCAATGTAGAAAGTTTTAAAAAACGTATTAACGACCAAAACAAGTCCATTGAAGTGATTCAATTAGATTGGTATAAATAATCACAATATTTTCATTTTTAGTTGATTAGTCAAAAAAATATTTTATATTTGACTAGCTATTAACCCAATCTATTACCTACTATGTTTCTTAAATGTACTACCTATCTGTACCACAGTTTTGTTTTAATGGAACAAATTAGCATTGTAAAAATACTTGCTATTACTGTTGTATTCTTTTTAATCCTACTCATATTAGGTGTTAGAAAATCAATAATTTTAAAAAAAGAAAATGAGCGTTTAAGCAAATCTTCACCATCTATAGATGAAGATATTAATAAACCTTATAAGGATTTTACCGAAGGACACATGTATAATAACCATTAAGTTACAGTAATGGAAATACTTATTTACATGGTCATTTTTAATTTTTTTGTTTTAATGATTGCTTTTAAAACGAAAATTGGGTTATATACTATTTCTCCAGAAAAGCGATGGAAAAAAGCCAATGATAAATTTGAAAAAAATTTAAGCGCCTTAAAAGAAAATAGAAGTTGATAATTTCAAAATGGATTCCGGGCATATGTATGAATCCGAATAACAAATACTAAAAAAAAAGCCTCGTAATTACGAGGCTTTTTTTTAAACAATTAGCGAACTAATTTTTTATACTTAATACGTTTTGGCATCATATCGCCACCCAAACGTTCTTTCTTATTTTCTTCGTAATCGCTAAAACTACCTTCAAAAAAGTAGACTTCACTATTGCCTTCAAACGCTAAAATGTGCGTACAAATTCTATCTAAAAACCAACGGTCGTGACTAATTACGACGGCACAACCTGCAAAGTTTTCTAAACCTTCTTCTAATGCACGTAATGTATTTACGTCCAAGTCGTTTGTAGGCTCATCCAATAATAAAACGTTACCTTCTTCTTTTAATGTCATGGCTAAGTGCAAACGGTTACGTTCACCACCAGATAATAATTTCACTTTTTTATTTTGTTCACCACCTGAAAAATTAAAACGACTCAAATAGGCTCTAGAGTTAACTTCTTTTCCTCCCATCATTATTAAATCCTGTTCATCACTAAAATTCTGCCAAATGGTTTTTTCTGGGTCTATATTAGAATGACTTTGATCCACGTAAGCAATTTTTGCTGTTTCACCCACTACAAATTCGCCTTTATCAGGTTCAATTTCACCCATAATCATTTTAAAAATCGTGGTTTTACCTGCACCATTTGGACCAATAATTCCAACGATTCCTGCTTGTGGTAAATTGAAATTTAAATCTTCGTATAATAATTTATCATCATAACCCTTACTCACGCCTTTGGCTTCAATAACATTGGTTCCTAAACGTGGACCATTAGGAATGTAAATTTCTAATTTCTCATCCAATTGTTTTTGGTCCTGACTCATTAATTTATCGTAGTTATTTAAACGCGCTTTTTGTTTGGTTTGACGACCTTTAGCGCCTTGACGTACCCATTCTAGCTCACGTTCCAACGTTTTCTGACGTTTAGAAGCTACTTTACTTTCTTGAGCCATTCGTTTTGATTTCTGGTCTAACCACGATGAATAATTTCCTTTCCATGGAATACCTTCCCCTCTATCTAATTCCAAAATCCATCCAGCTACATTATCCAAAAAGTATCTATCGTGCGTAACGGCAATTACAGTTCCTTTATACTGCGCTAAATGATGCTCTAACCAATGTACAGACTCCGCATCTAAGTGGTTGGTTGGCTCATCTAATAATAATACGTCAGGTTCTTGCAATAATAAGCGACATAAGGCTACACGACGGCGCTCACCTCCTGAAAGAATGCCAATCTTTTTATCGCCATCTGGCGTTCGCAACGCATCCATGGCTATTTCTAATTTAGTGTCTAATTCCCAAGCATCTGATGCATCAATTTGATCTTGAAGAATAGCCTGACGATTCATTAGCTTTTCCATTTTATCGGCATCTGAATATACTTCCTCCAGACCAAACATATCATTAATTTTATTATACTCGTCCAAAATAGCTACAATTTCGGCTGCGCCTTCACGAACAACTTCCATAACCGTTTTCTCATCATCCAATTGAGGTTCTTGCTCTAAATAGCCCACTGAATAATCTTGAAGAAAGGTAACATCACCTTGGTAGTTTTTATCTTGACCTGCAATAATTTTTAATAAGGTGGATTTTCCAGACCCATTAAGACCTAGAATTCCAATTTTTGCGCCATAGAAAAAACTTAAATAAATGTTTTTTAACACAGGTGTGTTGGCACCTGGAAATGTCTTGGTTAAACCAGACATGGAAAAGATTACTTTTTTATCGTCACTCATAATATTGTTCTGTTATTGAGTTATGTTTTTATAATGTTATAATTTAAATAGGACTCTATAAGGAGCTTGAATACAGACTAAACGCGCCCTTTCAAAGCATTGAAAACCCAAGCGATTGCGAAAAAACCGATTCCAACAGCTGCAAATCCCCAACCTGCTACATCATCATATCTAAATGCACCAAGTGCTATTAATGCCAATCCTACGAAAATCATAATGGCAGTCGCCCAAGCTAAAACCGTATTTTTATTCATTGCCATAATTTGTTATTTTATTTAAAAGTTAGCAAATACAAATATCGTGATTTTTAACAGAAAAAGCAGCCTTTAAGCTGCTTTTTAATTCTATTATTTCATGAAAATTATCATATTGGAACCTCGATAAATAGTAATCCCGAATCTTTATTTGCTTGAATTAAAAACGTATCCGTTTCTGAAATACCCATAGCATCTCTAGTTTCCAATGTTTCTTTTTCAATGGTTACATTTCCAAAAATATTCATAATATACACCCCATGATTTTCACTTTTTAGTTGATATTCAAATGTTTTGTCTCCATCTAAATCCATTCTTGAAATAATGGCATCTTGATGAATTTTTAAACTACCTTCATGATTAGCATCAACCGATGTTACTAATGTTTGTAGCGCATTTTTCCTATCTAATTCATTAAACGCCTTTTGTCCATAACGTGGTTCTACATTTTGCTTGTTGGGAATTACCCATATTTGAAACAAACTTAAATGTTCATCATTGGACCCATTTATTTCAGAATGATGCACGCCAGTTCCAGCACTCATTACTTGAACTTCGCCAGGCAAAACCGATTGCCAGTCTTCCTTCATGTTGTCCCGATGTTTTAAAACACCACTTAAAGGAATGGTAATAATTTCCATGTTTTCATGTGGATGTGTTCCAAATCCCATTTTAGGCGCAATAACGTCATCATTTAAAACGCGTAAAGCGCCATATTGCATGTTATCTTTATTATAATAGTTAGCAAAACTAAATGAGTGATTTGCTTGCAACCAACCATGATTGGCAAACCCTCTGTTTTCGGCTTTATGTAGAAGTGTTTTCATTTTAGTGCCCACGAAAGTGAGTGGTTTTAATTTTTTAATCCAACCAAAGGAAGGACATTATTAAATATTAAATTGAAAAATATGCTATCGTAATTTATCTAGTAAATCACTTAAATGTCCCGCTTCATCCTCTGTAAGATTTTCTAAAAAATCCAGATTCAAATCGGCAGAAATTTCTTGAATGAGTGCCAATCCTTCTTTTGTAATATGAATATAAACTACTCGTCTATCATAATCACATGGCATACGCTCTATCAGGAGTTTTGCCGATAGTTTATCCATAAGTCGTGTAGCATTTGGTGCGCGTTCAATCATCCGATCCTTAACAGTTTGCGCCTTTAAAGGTTCTCCTGCACCTTTTAAAATTCGTAATATATTATACTGCTGTGGTGAAATACCAAAAGGCTTAAAAAAAGCATTCTGTTTATTGGTAATCCAACCGGCTGTAAACAGGATATTTATTAAAGCTTTGACTTTATTATTTTCAAAACGTGAATTGACATCATCAGTTATATTTCCCATTATCTCAAATTTAAAATCTATGAATTTTTATCATAAATAATATCTCTATAATCTTCTTGTTTCTTTTTAAAAACGTGTTGCGCATAGGAACAACTAGCTACCGCTTTTAAATTATTTTCACGCATGAATGCAACAGCGGCATCAATAAGTTTATAACCAACACCTTGACCGCTTAACGAGGCATCTACTTCGGTATGATTGATATCAATAACATCATCAGACTGAAATCTATATGTCATTTCGGCTTTTTGCTCGCCATCTATTTCAATATAAAATTTGCCGCTTTTATCTTGTTTTTTATGTTTAACTTCCATGATTAATCTCGTTTTTAAATAATTCAACTTTATTTTTTAATTCCAAGTTTAGGGCTTCTTCAATTAGTTTTCCGCCTTGAAAATTGGTTCCAAACATGGGTAAAGAAAATTCTGCTATAATGTGCGCTTCATGTCTTGGAAAACGATCTTTAGCAATGGCTAAAACAGATGCACCTCCTCTACCGCCTGGTGATGCTGCCATTAAAAACATAGGCTTATTAGCAAATGTTTTTGGATTAATTCGTGACATCCAATCGAAAGCATTTTTAAATACCGTACTGTAAGCCCCATTATGTTCTGCTAATGATATTAATAAACCATCGGAATTTTGGATGTGATTGAATAAATTTTTAGCTGAATCCGGATGACCATCTCGAGCTTCCAAATCAACACCAAAAAGCGGCATTTCAAAATCGTTTAAATCTAAAACAGTTACTTCAAAATTGGCGTCTTCTATTAAACCCGCTGTGTATTCCACTAACTGTTTGTTAATGGATTTCTTACTGTTACTTCCGGCAAATGCAATAATTTTTTTCATGTTAATTTTGTAGTCTTTTGTTAAATATATACGACACCACCAATAGAATAATTGCTAGTACGGCCGCTACTTGTTCGCCGTCACCTATCATGTAATGCGCAAAAAACGCCAAAATAAATGCATAAAAGTAACCTGCATACGCCCATTCTTTTATGGTTGTTAAACTTGGTGTCCATAATGCAATTAATCCCAGCAACTTAATTACCGCATACGGATAAATTAAATAGGTTGGATATCCAAAATTGGTAAACATAGTAGCTACATCATCATACATAAAAAAATACATGCCTGCAGAATACAATAATAAAATAGACAGTAGTCCAGTAGCAACGTAATAAATAATTTTATCCTTTTTCATTTTAATGGTTTTAATATTAGACAGCAAATATACGAAACTATAAATTAGTTTCCAAGGAAACTATTTCCATGTAATGTTATTTAACAAAATAATCACTTTCAAACCTAAATCTACTTTCGTAAATTCGTAGCAAAGAAAAAATTCTATGGATATCAACTTCAATAAAAACGAAGATCATAATAAATTGCTTGTTTCCGAACTAAAAAAACGTCTCACCTATGTAAAACTTGGTGGTGGAAAAAAAAGCATAGAAAAGCAACATGCTAAAGGCAAATTAACAGCAAGAGAGCGTATTGATTATTTATTAGACGCTAAAAAACCAGCCATTGAAATTGCTGCTTTCGCGGGAGACGATATGTATGAAGAGCACGGAGGATGTCCATCCGCTGGGGTGGTTGTAAAAATGGGTTATGTAAAAGGTAAACAATGTTTGGTTGTTGCTAATGATGCCACGGTTAAAGCTGGAGCTTGGTTTCCAATAACGGCTAAAAAGAATTTACGCGCTCAAGAAATTGCTATAGAAAACAGATTACCTATTATATATTTAGTGGATTCAGCTGGTGTTTACCTGCCATTACAAGATGAAATATTCCCTGACAAGGAACACTTTGGTCGTATTTTTAGAAACAACGCTATAATGAGTAGCATGGGAATTACACAAATTGCTGCGGTTATGGGAAGTTGTGTTGCTGGTGGTGCCTATTTACCGATTATGAGCGATGAAGCCTTGATAGTAGATAAAACCGGAAGCATCTTTTTAGCTGGTAGTTATTTAGTGAAAGCCGCAATAGGAGAAACTATAGATAACGAAACACTTGGTGGCGCAACAACACACTGCGAAATTTCTGGTGTAACGGATTATAAAGCAAAAGATGACAAAGATGCTTTAGATAAAATTAAAAACATTGTTGATAAAATTGGCGATTATGATAAAGCAGGATTTAATCGTGCTGATGCTAAAAAACCGAAAGAAAACCAAGAAGATATTTACGGAATTATTCCAAAATCGCGTGCTGATCAATATGATATGTACGAAATTATCAAGCGTTTGGTTGATAATAGTGAATTTGAAGAATACAAAGCCGGATACGGCCAAACCATTATTACCTGTTACGCACGTATTGACGGCTGGGCTGTTGGTATTGTTGCCAACCAACGTAAACTGGTGAAAACTGCCAAGGGCGAAATGCAGTTTGGTGGTGTAATTTATAATGATTCGGCTGATAAGTCTACCCGTTTTATTGCTAATTGTAATCAGAAGAAAATTCCTTTAATATTTTTACAGGATGTTACTGGTTTTATGGTTGGTAGTAAGAGTGAACATGGTGGGATTATAAAAGATGGTGCTAAAATGGTAAATGCTGTTAGTAATAGTGTGGTTCCCAAATTCACCATTATTTTAGGAAACAGTTATGGTGCTGGTAATTATGCCATGTGTGGAAAAGCGTATGACCCACGTTTAATTGTGGCTTGGCCAAGTGCTGAACTTGCCGTAATGAGTGGAAATAGTGCTGCTAAAGTCTTATTACAAATAGAAAAAGCATCGCTTAAAAAGAAAGGTGAAGAAATAACGCAAGATAAAGAAGATGAACTCTTCAAAAAAATTAAAGACCGTTACGACAAACAAGTATCTCCTTATTATGCAGCGTCGCGCATTTGGACAGACGCCATTATAGATCCTTTAGATACCCGAAAATGGATTAGTATGGGAATAGAAGCGGCAAACCATGCGCCTATTGAAAAGCCATTTAACATGGGCGTATTACAGGTATAATGTTTAAAAAACAATCAGCTTCATCAGCCTTTACTATCATCTTACTAATATTAGCTGGTGAAGCTGTTTTTGTTTTACCCTTTGTTTTAGCACGCATATTTAGACCTACTTTTTTAGAAGTCTTCGCAATCAACAATACGCAATTGGGGAGTTGTTTTTCGGTTTACGGCATTGTGGCATTCGTTTCTTATCTTTTTGGTGGTCCATTAGCCGATAAGTTTAAACCGAATAAACTTATGGCTGTGGCCTTATTTCTCACAGCTCTTGGCGGATTTTATCTTGCTTCTTATCCGTCTCTATTTTTACTCCATGTCCTTTACGGTTTCTGGGGATTTACTACCATATTTTTATTCTGGGCTGCCATGATTAAAGCAACTCGAATTTGGGGAGGCACCAATAATCAAGGTATTGCATTTGGTTTTTTGGATGGTGGTCGTGGTTTAACAGCTGCCCTATTTGGTACTTTAGGAGTATTGTTGTTTTCATTCTTTTTAACATCCAATATTAATGACACAAGCTTAAGTGAAAGACAAAGTGCTTTTAGAATGGTAATAATTGCTATATCTTTAATAGTTTCAGTAATTGGAGTTTTAGTTTATTTCTTTCTTAAAAATGATACTTATTCAGAACAAAACAGCAAAATTTCCCAAAAACTAACACTTCAAAACTTTAAAGTAATTATGAAATATCCAAGTGTTTGGTTGCTCATGATAATTATTTTATGTGCTTATTTTGGATATAAAATGACAGACGTTTTTAGCCTATATGCAAAAGACGTGATGAAATACGACGATATCGATTCGGCTCAAGTTGGAACGTACCTTTTATACATGCGACCAATTATAGGTGTTACCATTGGTTTATTAGCAGATAAAACACGAGCCTCTTTTTGGATTGTTATTGGATTTCTATTGATGCTTTGTACAAGTTTAATTTTTTCGACGACCTTCATAAATAGTAATGAAACAATCCTATTTGTTTTATCTATTATTATCATGGCCATTGGTGTATATTCCGCACGCGTATTATATTTTGCTACGTTGGAAGAAGCTAAAATACCATTGGCGCTCACTGGTACTGCTGTTGGTTTTATATCTATAATTGGCTACACACCTGATATCTTTGCTGGTCCTATAATTGGATATTTATTGGATGCATCACCTGGCGTTTTAGGACATAGACATGTTTTTATGACCATGGCTATTTTTTCTTTTATTGGTTTATTAGCAGCTTTTGCATTCTATAAAATTTCAACAAAAAAGAACGCTTAATTTCTTAAGCGCTCTTTATTTATTTTTTAATTATACCATAAAATTATCACAGACTATTATATGCATTTACCAATCGAACAAACTCGGAACGGTAACCATTCCCATCCTGGCCTCTACCCTGTTTTGCTAAATCCAATACATCATTCAATTTGGAATTATTATCATATTCTGAATGACGCAATTGCATACCGTATAACGCAACAGCTGAAGCAAATTTCATATCAACTGATGCGTTTTCAACTTTATTTTCATGCACATGAACCATCTCGATACTTTTATCACCTTCTGGTTTTTTGTATCGGAATTTCACGGTGAATAGTTCATCAGAGAAACTAGACGCATTTTCATTTTTGGTATATTTTAAATCAGAAATATCTTTTAAATAATGGCTTTTCACACCAACTGGAATAACTTCATATAAAGCCGTTACGGTATGTCCACTGCCTAATTCACCAGCATCTTTGGTATCATCAATAAAATCTTCATCAGCTAACAACCGGTTTTCATAACCTATTAATCGGTAGGCTTGAACAACCGCAGGATTGAATTCTACTTGAATTTTTACATCCTTAGCAATCGTAAATAAGGTTCCGCCAAATTCCTTTCCAAAAACTTTTTGTGCTTCCTGCATCGTATCAATATAGGCATGGTTTCCGTTGCCTTTATCTGCTAATGTTTCTAATTTTGAATCTTTGTAATTCCCATATCCAAACCCTAAAACGGATAGGAACACACCTGTTTTGCGCTTGTCTTCAATTAGTTTTTCCATATCTTTATCGGAAGAAGCGCCCACATTAAAATCACCATCTGTTGCTAGAATTACGCGATTATTACCGTTTTTCTTAAAGTTCTTTTCCGCCAAACTATAAGCCAACTCAATACCTTGTCCACCAGCTGTAGAGCCTCCAGATTGCAACTTATCTAAAGCTGCTATAATTTTCTCTTTCTCAATGCCAGATGTTGGTTCTAAAACCACACCAGCTGCTCCAGCGTAAACAACTATAGAAACATAGTCTTGAGGACGTAATTGGTTCACCAATAATTTATAAGCTGATTTCAATAAAGGCAATTTATTCGCATTTCCCATAGAACCTGATACATCAATTAAAAAAGTTAAATTGGATGCTGGTAATTGGTCATTTTCATACGTTTTTCCTTGTAAACCAACACGTACTAATTGCGTATCTGTATTCCAAGGCGTTTGAATTTGTTCGGTGTTTATGGAAAATGGATGTTTACCTGTTGGTTCCGGATAATCATAGTCAAAATAATTTACCATTTCTTCAATTTTAACTGAATTCGCTGGAATTTCTTGTCCATTATTAATCATCCGTCTGATGTTACTGTAAGATGCTTTGTCAACATCTATTGAAAACGTTGACAACGGTTTTGTTTTCACATTTTCGAAGGTGTTTTCAACAATTTCTTCGTAAATATCATTATTATCATACGTATTCGGTTGAATTATATGATGTTTGACTTCTTTAGGTAGTTTATAATTACTCCCTTTTGTTGTTACAATAATAACACCATTTGAACCTTGGGAACCATACAAAGCGCTACCACCTGCACCTTTTATAACATTTGTACTCGCAATATCTTTAGGTTTTATTTTTGATAAAGTTTCCGCCGAAACTACATTGCCATCAATTACAATAAGCGCTTGATTGTTTCCCGTTACCGAGCGATTGCCTCGTAAAACAATTCGAGTGCTTTGGTTAACACCATTATTGTTAGTGTTTATTTGTAATCCTGATACTTTTCCTGACAAAGACTGAACTATATTTGGGTTGGAACTTTGTGATAGTTGTTCCGTACGAACACGCTGGTAAGACATCGTTCTTCTTGTAGCTTTTCGTTTGATACCTAAAGCAGTCACAACAACTTCTTCCAATGATTCAGAATCCACTTGCATGGCGAAGGAAATAGTGTTTGTGTTTTTCTTGATTTTTCGTTCTGCAGTTATATAACCGATAAATGAATAGGATATAGTAGCGCCTTCAATGGCTTGAATGGTATATAATCCGTCAAAATTGGTTTGAGTACCATCTGAAGTTCCTTTAACTATAATATTCACACCAGGTAATGGCAGTCCGTTTTCATCTGTAATAGTTCCCGAGATTGTTTTCTTTTGCCCGTGTATTTGCAAACTTATAAAGGCCACACATACAATTAGTAATAGATTTTTCATGGTTTTGTGTTTTAAATTCTAGGTAAACCTAAAACACAATGGTCATAATAAAAACTAGGAATTCGTGAATGGGTTATTTGATTGAGGCAAGTGTCTTTTTTCGCTGTATTTTTCCAGAATGGGTTTCTTGAAAATGATTTACAAAGAAAATATCTTTAGGGATTTCATGTTTCTGTAATCCTGTAAAGACGTCTTGTTTTATGGTTTTCTCTTCACCCTCAATAACTAAAATAACACGTTCGCCTAACTCGTTATCAGGTTGTGAAGCAATAAAAAATCGATCATCTAAATGAGCTGTCAGTGTATTTTCAATTACTTCGGGATGGACTTTGACACCTCCAGAATTAATAACATGATCTATACGTCCTAACCATTCAAATGTGGATTTGTCTTGAATTTTAACCACATCATTCGTAACAATTATGGCTTCGGAAATGTTTTTAGCATCAATAACCAAACATTCACGATTATCTTGTGAAATTATAACGCCGGGTAATACTTGAAAATACGGTTTCGGTGTTTCTTCAGAAAAATTATTAAGTTGCTTTACGGCAATATGGCTAACGGTTTCAGTCATACCATAGGTTTCATAAACTGTTGGTTTTATAGTCTGAATAATCTTTTTTAAATCTTTTGAAACCGGAGCTCCACCAACAATGATGGTTTTTATTTTGGCAACTTTAGCCAGATTCTTTTGCAATTGCATGGGAATCATAGCAGCAAATTGGTATGTTTTACGCGGATTAATTTCTAGTATTTTTTTTGGTGGAATACTATCTAAATGTAAACCCAACATCAAAGCACGAATTAACATCATTTTTCCGGCTATCGTTCCGGCAGGCAAACATAAAAGTGCGCGATCTTTTGGTTGCAATTCGAAAAAATTACCTGTGGTAAGTGCTGAATGCACCATAGCTTGTTTACTAACACCAATAGTTTTAGGTGTTCCAGTAGAACCTGATGTTTGTACCGTAAGTGTTTCATTTGAATCCAACCAATCTGCTAAAAATTCGCCAATAGCTATTTCAAAATCGTCACCTTCCTTGATGAAACTATAAGCGACTTCCTTTAAACCTTCACGATTATAATGAATACCATTTAGTTGAAAATGATTGTGAACTTTATCAAATGTTGGTGTCATGATTAATTAGTTGTTTGTTATATTTTCAGATTCTATTATTGGAGCTTCAACAGTACCAAACAATTTTTCTTTCCAATTGTTCCAATTATATTTTTTTGAAAACACAAAAAGTACAACTGGAAAAATTACAAAAACAGGCATAAACACGTCCATAAAACCAGCTGCTCCAGGTAATGATGTGTCTTTAAATACGGAATGTGTTTGCAGTGCTGTCCAATCTGCAGTTACCAATAAAGCTGTAAACAAATTATTGGCGGCATGAAACCCTAAAGCTAATTCTAAACCTTCATCCATTAATGTTGAAATACCTAAAAACAAACCTGTGCCTATATAATAAACCATGACGATGTAGCCTAATTGTTTAACTTCCGGGTTAGCTATATGTAAAAGTCCAAATACCACGGATGTGGTTAACAACGGCACCCATTTATTTTTAGTAATAACACCCATACCTTGCATTAAATACCCACGAAATAAGTACTCTTCAAAACTCGTTTGAAGTGGAATTAGTGCAATTGCTATAACACATAGAATGATAAATGGGACGAGTTTAAAGTTTAAAACATAATCTTCCGGCGACAAAAAATAATCTAAAAAAATAAAACTAGTAGATACAAATCCCCATAAAATAAAAGCGAACCAAAAACGCTTCCAGTCAATTTTATCACGCGCAGTTGTTAAAGAAACGATGGATTGTTTATGAAGATATTTAGCCACAATAAAAACCCCTACCAAACCAGCTGCAAAAGATAGCAACATGAGGAACAGATTTAAATTTGGTTCCAATACTGTCATCATTTGCGCTTCCGTCATGCCAAAAGCATTACCACCATCGGAAACGGTTTTAAATAAAACAGCCAAGGTAAATGGCATTTGTCCTATCACGACCGCTAGAAAAATAATGAGGATTCCAATAATATATCGCCACCATTCGTGCAGACCTTTAAATGCTTGTGCTATGTACATGTTTTATAATTGTGTTCGTGTTAAACTTAAATTAATTGCTAGTTGTAGCGCTTATATTGAAGTGCCATAACTTGTTATTATCATAAAATAAAGAACCTGTGTTTATAGTTAAAGGACTCTCAAAATTATTAGTAAATAAACTTCCTGTTCCTAAACCTTGAGGCATATTTGCGTTTAAAGTATATGTCCATTGGGCAATAGCATTCAAACCTACATTACTTTCCAAAGCACTTGTTATCCACCAACCAATTTGATTGCTTTCGGCCTGTTGAATCCACTCTTGACTCCCTTTCCAGCCTCCTACAAAACTCGGTTTTAAAATAATGTATTGCGGTTTAATGTGATTTAAAAGGAATGCCTTGTCTGAATTTTCGAAAACGCCAATTAATTCTTCATCTAAAGCAATTGGAAGAGGAGTTTTCAAACATAATTTTGCCATAGCTTCTATTTGGCCCGCTTTTATTGGTTGCTCAATAGAGTGTAAATTTAAATCGGATAGACGTTTTAGTTTTTCTAACACATCGGTTTCAGAAAAAGCGCCATTGGCATCCACGCGTAATTCAATATCATTAGCTGAAAATTCATTCCGAATAGACTTCAGCAAACCAATCTCCGTTTCAAAATCAATCGCACCAATTTTCATTTTAATACAGGTAAAACCTGCTTCAATTTTATCTTGAATTTGCTGCTTCATAAAAGCATCTGTTCCCATCCAAATCAAACCATTAATAGGAATAGATTTATTGTTTTGAGTAAATTGTGAAGGAAATAAATCGAAAGGTGTTTTAGCATCCAAAGATTTAAAAGCCATTTCCAAACCAAATTGAATACTTGGGAAAGTTTTTAATTTAGTATATAAAACGGCGAGACCTAAATGGATGTTTTTGCACGTCCATTGTAATTGTTCTTCATAATTAGGAACATCATCCGCGCTTAAACCGCGTAAAATACCACATTCACCAATCCCTTGTTTTCCTTCATGTTCTAGAATAATAAACCAAGTTTCCTTCGTTTTTAAAACCCCTCGAGACGTACCACTTGGCTGCTTAAAATTAAGAATATATTTATGATAAGATGCTTTCATATAGTATTCAAAAGTACTCAATTTATTTTGTATTTTAGACAACATAAAACAATCCTAATGCCTGAATTTCCAAACATTATTGTATTTGCCATTCCGTTTTTTGTTTTAGCAATGTTGCTTGAAATGTATGTTACTACCAAACAACAGATTAGGACCTATGAAACAAAAGATGCCTTATCGTCTATTGCTATGGGATTGGGTAATGTTTTCTTGAATTTTTTAAGCAAAGCTATTGTGCTTTTGGTCTTCTTTTGGATATATGACAACTTCCGATTGTTTACTATTCCTGTAGCTTGGTGGAGTTTTGTATTAATTTTCTTTGCGGATGATTTCTCTTATTATTGGTTTCATCGTATTTCTCATGAAAGTCGTTTGTTTTGGGCATCACATGTGGTGCATCACTCATCGCAAAAATATAATTTAAGTACTGCTTTACGCCAAACATGGTCTGGCGGATTTTATTCGTTCGTTTTTTGGCTTTGGATGCCTTTATTGGGTTTTCATCCTGCCATGATTTTATTACAAATGTCTATTAGTTTGTTATATCAATTTTGGATTCATACCGAAGCTATTGATAAAATGCCTAAGTGGTTTGAAGCCGTATTTAATACACCATCTCATCATCGGGTTCATCATGGCAGTAATCCGTTGTATTTAGATAGAAATCATGCAGGTATTCTAATTATTTGGGATAAGTTATTTGGTACGTTCCAACCTGAATTAAAAGAGGAAAGAGTTATTTATGGTTTGGTTGTTAATATTAACACGTATAATCCCGTAAAAATTGCTTTTATAGAATGGCGAAATATGCTAAAAGATGTTTTTTTCGGTAGAAAATCTTTAAAAAATCGGTTTCTCTATTTAGTGAAACCACCGGGTTGGACGCATGATGGAACCGGAAAATTGAGTGATGATTTACGTCGGGAGTGGCTGGAGAGTAGTTTGCAGCCGCAGTCGCAGTCGCAGTCGCAGTCGCAGCTTAAAGAAGATTAGTTTTAAATAAAGAGACACCCGTTTTGGCGAGCATTTTTATGAATTTCAACAACAAAGTTATATGGATTACGGGAGCTTCCAGCGGAATTGGTAAAGCTTTGGTTGCTAGTTTGGCAAAACAGAAATGCCAACTTATTATTTCATCCCGACGTTTAACAGATTTGGAAAACGTAAAAAATGCGCAACCCAATCCCGAAAATATTGCCTGTGTGCCTTTTGATTTAGCCGATTATAATAATATGTTACCAATTGTTGAAAGTGCCATCGGCAGTTTTGGCACGATTGATATTTTAATAAATAATGGTGGCATTAGTCAACGGTCGCTCATTATTGAAACCGATATTGCTGTTGATAAAAAACTGATGGAAGTAGATTATTTAGGAACTGTAGCCCTTACAAAAGCATTGCTACCCTATTTTGTGCATCAGAAATCTGGACAGTTTGTAACCGTAACGAGTTTAATGGGGAAGTTCGCATCGCCTTACCGGTCAGGATATTGTGGAGCCAAACATGCGCTTCATGGCTTTTTTGATGCCTTACGATTAGAACATGAAAAAGAAGGAATATCTGTCACTTTAATTTGTCCAGGTTTTGTAAATACTGATATTGCACGCCATGCCTTAATTGGCAATGGTGAGCAACAAAACACCCAAGATACAGCTACAGAAAAAGGGCTTCCAGCAGACGTTTTTACTGAACGCATGCTGAAAGCCGTTTATAAAAATAAATTTGAAGTTTATATTGGTAAAAAAGAAGTGTTAGGCGTTTTTTTAAAACGTTTCTTTCCAAAATTTCTGCATTGGTATACCTTAAGAAGTGCTGTACGTTAAATTAATCTATTTTTACAATTTCCACGTCACCAAATGATAAGCCGTTTTCTACTCTAACACTTCCTTTATAGGTAATTGTTGGTTCGCCGTAGGACCTTATTTTAAGCTTATCAGACACATTGCATTGATAACTGCCATCGCCATAAGCCGTTATTTTGGTTTCCTTATTATTTACCTGTGAAAAATCGACCGTACTTTCACCATAACCAATTATTTTTTGGTTTTCAATACTACCCTTTTCAATAACTAAATAACTTTCGCCATATATGGATACTTTTAAATCTTTTAAGGTTACGTCTTTCATGGTTACTTGAGATTCACCATAGATACTAAAGACAATTTTATCGGATATGATGGCATCTTCAAAATTAAAACGCTCTTCGCCTCTTAAAGAAAACGATTTTACTTTTTTATAGTAAATAGTTGCTCTTGCCACGGTTCCTTTATAAGCCTCAACCGTTCTGTGTTTGGTGCTTTTTTCTTTATCGTTTTCGGTGATGATTTTAGCATCATCCAAATAAACTTGCAGTGTTTTGTTTTTAACTTCTACATTAATTTCCTCTAAAGGTTCGCTTATCATTTCAATAACCACTTCTTCCTTATCACCAGTTTTAAAAACAACTTCTATATGTGGACTGATAATAACTTTGTCAAACGTTTTAACGCTAAAGGTTTTATTTTGTCCAACAACCAAGTGGGCACTTAAAAAAAGGGTAATAAAAAAAATAGTGATAATTGGAGACGCACTTTTTAAAAAGGAATTCATAATGCGTATTTTGATTAATATATCCTTAAAGACAAGCACTTTTTAGGTTTGTTACAGTTTTGAATACGTTTTTTAATTACAATTCCAAACTATCGCCAATTTTCAATAACATTAAATCTTTATCTTTTTCAAAAAATTTGCGTTTTGCAACTTCATGATCAATTTCTATATATCCGAAGGTATCAAAATGGTAGCCTAACACTTTATCACATTGCACAAAATCACTGGCTAAAATAGCATCATCAATTCCCATGGTAAAATTATCGCCAATTGGTAAAATGGCTAAATCTAACTTGGTACGTAGTGGAATGAGTTTCATATCCATGGTTAATGCTGTATCTCCAGCAATGTAGATGTTTTTATGTTCGCCTTCAATAACAAAACCTCCTGGTTGTCCACCATAGCTGCCATCAGGAAACGACGAGGTATGAATAGCATTTACATATTTCACAACACCAAATTCGAAGTCCCAAGAACCTCCATGATTCATAGGATGTCCTTCCAACCCTTTATTTTGAAAATGGGTTACAATTTCAAAATTGGAAACAATAACGGCATCTGTATTTTTAGCAATCGCTTCCACATCCAAAATATGATCTTGGTGTGCATGAGTTAATAAAATATAATCCGCTTTTAAGGTGCTAATATCTATATGTTTGGCGTTCTCATTACCCGTAATAAAAGGGTCCACAAGAATATGAACACCATCTACTTCTATTCCTAAACTGGCATGACCGTAAAATGTAATTTTCATTGAAAGAGGGTTTTAAATTCGGTATTGAAAAATACAAAATCTAAAACAATTTTATGAAGTGATAGCCATAAAATCTACTAAATAATATAGCCCACTCCCATTAAAATGGCGAGTAGAAATGTAGAAATAGCCACTTTTTTTAATTCTGAATCTAGTAAGGAAGGGTTAGTCGTTTTTCTAACATAGAATAAATGCTTCACCAGTGGAATATACATAACCATAAACATTAAATTATATGGTGAAACATAATACAAAACTGCAAATATGGCGGAAAGAAGAATAGCACCACAAATTAAAATATAATGATAGCGTTTGGCATTTTCAAAACCGAGCTTTACGGCTAACGTAATTTTATTTGATTTTTCATCCGAAATAATATCGCGCATATTATTTAAGTTCAAAACCGCCACACTCAATAAACCAATGGTAAAAGCCGGCAAAATAATAACGTGATCTATTTTTAAGGTGTATAGAAAATACGTGCCTAAACCACTTACTAATCCGAAGAATATAAATACAAATACATCACCTAGACCTTTGTAACCATAAGCAGAATCGCCAACGGTATAATTAATTGCCGCATAAACTGAAAGTGCTCCCAAGGCTAAAAATAGCATGGTATATAAAAAATGACGCATACCAAAAGCGCAAAAAAGTAAAGTGACAACTAAAGCTATAATGACTAAAATATTAATTTTTATAGCCATAAACATTTGGTCTGCAGATACATTTCCACTTTGCAAAGCACGTTTTGGACCTACACGTTCATCATTATCGGTACCTTTAACACCGTCGCCATAATCATTAGCAAAGTTGGATAGCACTTGTAGTGCAACCGTTGTTAAAAGTGCTAAAACAAAAATATACCAATTTACATATCCATTATAGGCTGCAAAACTTGTAGCAAGAATAATTCCTGAAATGGATAATGGTAAGGTGCGCAATCTTGCTGCTGAAACCCAATGTTTTATTGATGGCATAGACTGTATTTAAGGAATCCATTTTTTTGGAAAATTAGGCTTACGTTTTTCTAAAAAGGCATCACGACCTTCTTTGGCTTCGTCTGTCATATAGGCTAAACGCGTAGCTTCTCCAGCAAAAACTTGCTGACCAACCATACCATCGTCTGTTAAATTCATAGCAAATTTGAGCATTTTTATAGATGTTGGCGATTTGGCTAAAATTTCTTGAGCCCACTCATAGGCCGTAGATTCCAATTCGTCATGTGGAATAACTGCATTTACCATGCCCATATCAAAAGCTTCTTGTGCCGAATAGTTTCTACCTAAAAAGAAAATTTCACGCGCCTTTTTCTGTCCAACCATTTTAGCTAAATAAGCAGATCCGTAACCACCATCAAAACTGGTAACATCGGCATCCGTTTGCTTAAAAATAGCGTGTTCTTTACTAGCTAATGTTAAATCGCAAACTACATGTAAACTATGTCCACCACCAACTGCCCATCCCGGAACAACGGCAATAACGGCTTTTGGCATAAAACGAATTAAACGTTGTACCTCCAGAATATTAAGTCTATGATAACCATCATCACCAACATAACCTTGATGACCACGTGCTGTTTGATCGCCTCCTGAACAAAAACTATAAACACCATCTTTGGTTGAAGGCCCCTCAGCTGATAATAATACGACCCCAATATTCACATCTTCATGTGCATCATAAAACGCATCATATAATTCACTAGTCGTTTTTGGGCGAAAGGCATTTCGAACATTTGGTCTATTAAAAGCTATGCGTGCCACACCATCAGATTTCTGATAGGTGATGTCTTCATATTCCTTAACCGTTTTCCAGTTTGATACACTCATTTTCTTTATTTTTGTCAAAAATAATTATTATTTATCTAACAATTCAGTACCATGAGAAATATTCTGTTTTTATTCGCCTTTCTTTTTACAATCACAACCAGTTTTTCACAAAGTTACACCTTTGAATCGGTAATCGATTTAGATGCCACCGATGTGATTAGTCAAGGAAATACGGGAACATGTTGGAGTTTTTCAACATCCTCATTTTTAGAAAGTGAAATCATGCGGTTAACGGGAAAACAAATTGATATTTCTGAAATGTTTCAAGTCCGTCACACCTATCCTAAAAAAGCATGGAATTATGTTATGCGTCAAGGAAAAGCACAATTTAGTGAAGGTGGTTTGGCTCATGATGTTATGAACAGTATTCGCGATTATGGTTTGGTACCACAATCCGTTTATAGTGGCATGGAAACTGGGGCAACTGGACACAATCATGCTGAAATGGTAGCCGTTTTAAATGGCATGTTGGATGTTTATATTGAAAATCCAGGAAGACGATTATCACCTAAATGGCAAGCAGTTGTAAATAGTACTTTGGATACCTATTTAGGAAAAGATATTACCTCCTTTACATATGAAGGTGTGGAATATACACCAAAATCGTTTCAGGCAATGACGCAAATTAATCCTGATAATTATGTAAGCATAACCTCATTTACACACAAGCCGTTTTACTCCCAATTCATTTTAAATATTCCCGATAATTTCTCCAATGGTAGTTTTTATAATGTGCAATTAGATGAACTGATGTCCACCATTAATCACGCTTTAGAAAATGGTTTTACGGTTGAATTAGATTGTGATGTGAGTGAAAAAACATTTTCTGCTAAACACGGTATTGCGGTAATTCCTAAAGATGATGCAACCGCTGCTGAAGCTATTATTAGCGTACGTCCGGAAAAAACAATTACTCCAGAATACAGACAACAAGAATTTGAAAACTACGCTACAACAGACGATCATTTGATGCATATTACTGGTATGCTAAAAGATCAAAATGGCACCTTATATTATAAGGTAAAAAATTCTTGGGGAACAGATGAAAGTCGCGTAGCCAATAACGGTTATATATATATGAGTGATGCTTTTATGCGTTTAAAAACCATTTCAGTCATGGTGCATAAAGACGCTGTTACTAACGATTTAAAGAAGAAATTGAAATTGTAATAAAAATAAGAATCAAGACTTAAATTTTGCTGACTTGATAACCTAGTTATTGAATTGGGAAATGTTTAATTAAATAGACTTTCAAGCAACTAAAAAAAAACAAAAGTCATCAACTCCTAAATCGCTGTTGATGACTTTTTTATAATAGTTTCAAATTGTAAGATATACTAGAGGATTCCTATTCTACCAAATAAATCCCATCATCTTTAATTTCAATCAATTTTTGTCTGTATAAGGTTCCAATAGCTTTCTTAAAGCTTTTTTTACTCATTTGAAGCGCATTTTTTATAGTATCTGGATCAGATTTGTCTGTAAGGTTTAAATAACCACCATGGTCTTCCAGTACCTTCATTATTAAATCCGCATTCGGTTCAATACTTCGGTAACCCATTTTACCTAAACCAATGTCCAGTTTATTATCAGGTCGGATTTTCTTAACATAGCCTTTTAAGCGGTCGCCAATGGAAAGGTCTTGAAAAATATCATCGTTAAAAATTAAGCCTTGATGTTTTTTATTCACTATCACATTCATACCAATATCAGATGGATGCGAAACTATTAAATCCACTTCTTGAAAAGCTTCAACCGTTAATTCTTTATTATTTAAAAACTGATTGGTTTTACTAGAGGCAACTAAACGATTAGACGTTTCATCAAGAAAGCAATACACCAAATACCAGCCGCCTTTTTTCATACTAAAGGCCTGTTCTCTAAATGGACAGAATAACTCTTTAACCATTCCCCAGTCTAAAAAAGCACCATGTTCGGTAACGGCATTACAACGTAATACAGCAAATTCACCACGTTGAATATACGGCTTATCGGTAACGGCAACTAGACGTTCTTCGTTATCTAAATACACAAATACATCCAGTTTATCCCAAATTTTAAATTCTTTCGGGACATAGCGGTTTGGCAGTAAAACCTCATTTCCATCCGCGTCTTCCAAAAATAATCCTGGTTCGGTTTCGCGAAGGATTTCTAATGTATTGTATTCTCCAATTTTTATCATGTGACAAAGGTACTATTTTATGAGATATCTTGTGTATCTGTTTTTATGGATTTAGAAATATCCTCAATATTTTAAATTTAGGTATAAAAAAAGCCACTTGAAGAAGTGGCGTTTTACATATGTTATGAAGATCTAGTAAACAGATTCCTTTTTGAAATGTTTAGTTAATAGATAATATACAACAGCTCTGTACTTATTACGGTTGGATTTACCGTATTGTTCCATAACTATTTCAATTCCTTTATCTAATTCCGGGCTATCTTTTAATCCAAGTTTTTTAATTAAGAAATTGTTTTTTACCGTTGCTAATTCCGATGCATCTGAACCTGAAACCGTTGCTGCATCCGCATTATAAATAGATGGTCCACAGCCAATAGTTACTTTTGTCAGTAAATCCATATCTGCATTTACACCTAATTTATCTTTTAAATCGGCTGCATATTTAGCTATTAATTCGTCTCTTTTACTCATGTTTATAAAAATTAATTTAAAGATTAATATGAGCCCCCTAATATACTTAATAATGAGTCATTTAAAAAATACGACGCCATTTTTAACAATTACTTAATAAACTTGAAATAATTCAATAATACGTCGTCATTCTCTGTACGTGGTGTGAATATTTCTAATATTTTGGGTTGATCTGATTCTTTATAAAAATCTTTTAATTTATTTTTAAGCTGAGTGGCATTCGCTGCAGTTCCATATTGGAAGCCATACATAGCAGCCAATTGTTTTGCTGTAAAATTATGAGTAGTTTCAAAAAAGTTTTCAAAATTTTCTGAATCCTTATTTCCTGGCAAAATTCTAAAAATTCCACCGCCTTGATTATTCACAATAATTAGTCTAAAATTATTAGGAATGTAATTATTCCACAGTGCATTGCTATCATAAAAAAAGCTTAAATCGCCAGTAATAAAAACCGTTTGTTTTTCTTGGCCAACGGCACAACCTATAGCTGTAGAAGTACTGCCATCAATACCACTGGTGCCACGATTACAAAACACGTTTATTGATTTATGAATATCAAAAAGCTGTGCATATCTTATCGTGGAACTGTTACCCAATTGCAATGCGAGATTATTTGGTAAACTTTTAAATACCGTCTCAAACACCTGAAAGTCACTAAAAGGAATTTCGTTTAAATACGCACTATGTTTTTCTTTTCTATAAAGTCTAACCTGCTCCCAAGTGGCTTTGTAATCACTTTTTACAAAATGCGTGATTTGGGGTAAGAAGGTTTCAAAAAAATTATTAGGTGTTGTTTCAATATGTTTCTCCAAACAAAAAAATGTGTCATTTGCATAATCACGATCTATATGCCAATGTTGCTTTGGCTGGTAACTTCGTAAAAAAGCTTTAATTTTTTTGGAGACTACTAGTCCGCCAAAGGTTAATAAAATATCAGGTTGCAAGGCTTTAAAATCATCATCTTCTAAAGGTGCAATCATGGTGTCTATACTATTGAAAAACCCTGGATTGTGGATATTAGAAGTTGTTTCCGTAAACACAATTACGCTATTATCTTTTACCAATTCATCCAACCATTTTTGTTCTATTTCGTTTGGTGGATTTACGCCAACTAAAACCATTTTTTTGGTTGCGCTATTCCAGGCATCAAGGCATTCATTATAAATAAAGTCGTCTACTTTACTTGCGCGTTTGTTTATATCAATAATTTTTGGATTCACACTTAAGCTATCCGTTAACTCATAAAGGGGTTCGTGAAATGGCATATTAATATGAACTGGACCACGCTTGGACAAAGCTTTGTTAAGCGCTTTATTGATTTCCGTTTCATTTTCCTGCTGTAACTCCTGTTTTCTTCCTAAAAAGCGCTCTAATTTGTTTTCTAGTGTTTTAAGAATGGCTGGTTCATCTTCATCCCGATTTTTAAATTCGGCATCCATTTGTGAACTTAAGTTTGCCGTATAAATAATATGATTTTTATAAACATCGGTTTGGTTAATGGTTTGCCCATCACCTATTCCTATCAAGTGTTTCGGTCTATCAGCCGATAAAACAACCAACGGAATATGACTGTAATAAGCTTCAGCAATAGCAGGATAGTAATTTAAAAGTGCACTACCTGAACTACAAACTACAGCTACTGGCTTTTGGATTTGTTGCGCAATTCCCAATGCAAAAAAGGCAGCACAACGTTCATCTACAATACTATAGCATGTAAAATAATCATCGTGTGTAAAACCGATAGTTACAGGTGCATTTCTACTACCTGGTGAAATAACAATATGTTGAATGTTTTTAGCTTTGCAAAGCAGAACAATGGTTTGCGCAAGCGGAATTTTTGGGTATTGCATGTAAGATTGAATCTAAGCGTAAAAATAGCAAATAGCTTCCTGATAAAAAATTATTGTAATACCTTTTTCATTGTCACCGATTTAGCCATGGTTTCCTCCCATTCTAAATTGGGATTGGAGTCTTTTGTGATGCCTCCTCCAATGTATAAAAGGGCTTCCGTGTTTTGAATTTGCATGCAACGCAGATTTACAAACAGATTTGAAACCGTTTTAATACGCGTGTAAGCATTATTTTCAACATTGCGTCTGTTCGGGTTTCTTGAAATGGATTTCTTAATATTTAGTTCACCTAAAAAACCTGTATAAAAATCGCGTTTATACGCTTCATTTTCAAGGATAAATTGTTTGGCTTCTTCTTTTGGCATACCGCAAACAGCAGGTGTGGGATGCAAAATTTCAATAATATTTTTTAAGCTCGAAGTATCAGAATTCACCCGACCAGAAATGTGCGTTTTTAAATGCAGTAAATTTCCTGCTTTTACAGTTTCCACCTCGGAGATTTTTAAATTATCTAACTGGCTTTCTAGATTTGAAACGATGAAATTGGTAACAATTTGTTGTTCCTCCAATTCTTTATCCTTCCAAACTACATCTATGGTGTTTTTATAAACTTGCGTTCCCGCCAACGCCATGGTGCTGAATTGGTTATTTTCAATATGAAGCAAAGTTTCTGGCGTAGCACCTAACCACAATCCTACTTTAGGATGAAACCATACATACACATAAGCGGTTGGATAGGTTTCTAATAACCTTTTATAAATTTTAATAGGATTTGTTTCTGAAATAGTAACCGATTCTTGCCGGGATAATACGACTTTTTCAAATGTGCCTTTATGAATAGCTTTAATCCCCTTTTCAACTAATACAATATGGTTTTGCTTAGCCACAGTTATATCAGATGTCTCAATACCTTTGGAAGCACATGAGTTTATGGATGATTCTTCAATAGTTTCACTTTCAAATTCTAAAATTAATGATGTTTCAACAGGAATTAAAACACTAGTTTCTTTTATGTTAAAAGGCGAAAAAACAAATCCACTTTCAGAGAAATTCGTGGTTATATAAAGTGTATCATCTTGCTGTAAAAACGTTTTAATTATAGTCTCATTAGGGTTTCTATAAGCTACAAAGGGCAAGTTGTTTACATACTGATCTTGAAGGTTCTCTAAAAAAACAGAAAATGTCATGTTTTATTTTTTTCTTGGTAATGAAATAGTTGACAAGCGGCAAACTGAAATCAAGTTGTCATGGTCATCCGTGACGCGAATATCTATTAATTGCGTGGTTCTTCCTTTATGCAAAAAAGTGGCTTTAGCAAATACATGACCGGCCGTTACACTTTTTAAATGGTTGGCTGTAATTTCGGTGCCGCGAACAAATACCTCGTCTAAATTTGAAAACAAATGGGATGCAAAACTACCAACACTTTCCGCCAATGCTGCTGTTGCCCCACCATGCAACACACCATCTGGTTGATATACGCGCGAATTAACCGGCATTTTGGCTATTAAATAATCATCGCCAAAATCGGAAATACTAATTTCTAGAGTTTCCATCAAGGTGTTTTTGCAAACCGCATTGATTTCCTTAAGTTTGGCTTCTTTAGATATGGACATAAAATTCTGTATTTTTAAATCGAAATGTAAAAGTACAAAACACCAATAACAAATGAATCTAACTGAAAAGGAAATATCTTACACCACCACGAATAGTTATGCCACTTTAAATACATTATCGGCAACTACAAAAAACGTTTGGTTTGTTTGTCATGGGATGGGTTATTTAAGTCGATATTTTTTAAGATATTTTCAGGGCTTATCTGCTGAAGAAAATTATATTATTGCGCCTCAAGCACCAAGTAAATATTATACACCACCAAAATTTAAACATGTTGGCGCGAGTTGGTTAACGAAAGAAACTACGGTTAAAGACACCGAAAATATTATGCGTTATTTTGATTCCGTTCTGGAAGCGGAAGGCCTTCCTGACGGAATAAATTTAATTGTTTTAGGGTATTCACAAGGTGTGAGTGTGGCAACGCGATATCTTGCCAAACGCCAACTACCATGTTCCCAACTGGTATTGCATTCTGGCGGAATTCCAAAAGAATTAGTGGCTGCTGATTTTCAATATTTAGATGCATCAACCAAAGTATCGCTTATTTATGGTACTGAAGATGAATATTTAAATGACGAACGCATCCATCACGAAGAAACGCGCGCTACCCAATTATTTGGAAACCGGTTGCAATTAGTCCCTTTTGAGGGCAAACATGTTGTAAACGTTGAACTAATTAACGGTTTGGTGTAACTATTAATTAGTCAGATTTTTAATAATCTCACGTATCGGCAAAATAGCTTTGGTATGTTCAATACTAGGTCCAGCAACCCAAACTGTTTTGTACGTTGCTTGTAAGGCTGCTTTTTCAGTGGCTTTCATCCCAATATAAAACCGGATCATTTTTACCCATTTTTTAAGGGTTTTATTTTTATTTAGTAGCTTTTCTAAACCCGTTGATTTTGTTCCTATTTTCTGAACATAAGGCGTATTTATTACCGTACACGGTGTTCCTGAAATACGCTCTGTCATAACAATATCGTCCGCGCCATAATCCACACAGGCTTGTTTATAGTCGTCCGTAACACCAGCCTCAATAGAAGCAATAAACGGACTTCCTACAGAAACACCTGCTGCTCCATAGCTTAACATCGTGTCAATATCTGATTTGCAACCCACACCTCCAGCGGAAATGACTGGAATATTTAATTCTTTATGCAATAAACTGGTTAATTCTTGTGGCGATAAATTACCACGATGCCCACCAGCTTCACTATTTACAGCTACGGCTGCATCAGCACCTAATTGTTCTACTTTTTTGGCGAAATGTAAATCGGTTACGTCACAAAATACTTTAATACCAACGGCATGCGCTTCCCTAATGGTTTCTTCTGGATTTCCTAAAGAGGTTAAAATGAAATCGCAACCTTCTTCACAAATCACACGTAATTGTTCTTTATATTTGACATTGGATTTATTCACAATCAGATTATATCCAAAAGCACCACCCGAAACCTTTGCCTCTTTTAACTCATTTATAGAAGCTCGCAATTCATCCAAGGTTCTATAGTTTAAAGCTGGAATACAGCCAGCAATACCGCTTTTCATCCCTTCGATTACCATAGCCGTATTGGAAACCAAAAACATAGGCGCCATAATGATTGGGTGTTTTATTTTGAGAAGATCGGTGAGTTGGGTTGACATGTAATCTGAATTTGTTTGCGCCACAAATATAAGAGAATTTATTATGCGTGCATAGTTTATGGTTGTAAATTTAGTTTCCTCAACGAGTTGTTTCTGACGCCTAAAATTAGTGGTTACAAAAAACCTAACAGGTTTTGAAAACCTGTTAGGTTTAGACATAAAGAAAACGCAACCAAATTAATGATTGCGTTTTAATTTTATCAGAACCCAAAATAAATTTGGGATTAGTGCTTCGCACAATCCCGATTAAAAGATCGGGATTGGCTCTCTGTTTACTTCACTTCTTCGAAATCCACGTCTTCTACGTCGCTTCCTTCGTTAGCATCTGTTCCTGCATTTGCATCAGGACCTGCTTCTGCACCACCTTGTTGCCCATCTGCTTGTGCTTTATACATTTCCTCGCTTGCTACTTTCCATGCTTCGTTAATTTTCTCTAAAGCTGGATCAATAACGGCAAGATCTTTAGTTTCGTAAGCTTTCTTCAATTCTTCAAGTGCTTCTTCAATTGGCTTTTTCTTATCATCAGATAATTTTTCGCCAAATTCTTTCAGCTGACTCTCCGTTTGGAAAATCATCGCATCAGCAGCATTCAATTTTTCAGCAGTTTCTTTTGCTTTCGCATCGGCATCGGCATTGGCTTCAGCATCTGCTTTCATTTTTTGAATTTCTTCTTCTGATAATCCTGAAGAAGCTTCAATACGAATATCTTGTGTTTTGTTCGTCGCTTTATCTGTTGCCGAAACTTTAATGATACCATTGGCATCAATATCAAACGTTACTTCAATTTGAGGGGTTCCACGTTTTGCTGGTGGAATTCCGTCTAAATGGAAACGTCCAATTGTTTTGTTGTCGGCAGCCATTGCACGCTCTCCTTGTAACACATGGATTTCAACAGATGGCTGATTGTCAGCTGCTGTAGAAAATACTTGCGATTTTTTAGTTGGGATAGTCGTGTTAGCTTCAATAAGCTTAGTCATGACGTTACCCATTGTTTCAATACCTAATGATAAAGGCGTTACGTCTAATAACAATACATCTTTTACATCACCAGTTAAAACACCACCTTGGATAGCAGCTCCTAAAGAAACTACTTCATCTGGGTTAACACCTTTACTTGGTTTTTTTCCGAAGAATTTCTCAACAGCTTCCTGAACAGCAGGAATACGTGTAGATCCACCAACTAAAATAACCTCGTTAATATCACTTTTTGTTAAACCTGCAGCTTTCATAGCAGACTCACAAGGTGCAATTGTACGTTTTACTAAATCGTCAATTAACTGCTCAAATTTAGAACGTGTTAAAGTACGTACCAAGTGTTTTGGTCCACTAGCTGTAGCCGTAACATATGGTAAGTTAATTTCTGTTTGTGCCGCAGATGATAATTCAATCTTCGCTTTTTCAGCAGCTTCTTTTAAACGCTGTAACGCCATTGGGTCCTTGCGTAAATCAATATCTTCTTCAGACTTGAATTCGTCAGCTAACCAATCAATGATTTTCTCATCAACGTCATCACCACCTAAATGTGTATCACCTTCTGTTGATAATACTTCAAATACACCATCACCTAATTCTAGGATAGATACATCATGGGTTCCACCTCCAAAATCGAAAACAACGATTTTTTGATCCGTTCCTTTTTTATCCATTCCATAGGCTAAAGCAGCAGCAGTAGGTTCGTTAATAATACGTTCTACCTTTAAACCGGCAATTTCTCCAGCTTCTTTAGTTGCTTGGCGTTGCGAGTCATTAAAGTAAGCTGGTACTGTAATAACAGCACGAGTTACATCTTGACCTAAATAGTCTTCAGCTGTTTTCTTCATTTTCTGAAGAATCATTGCTGATAATTCCTGTGGTGTATACAAACGACCATCAACGTCTACACGTGGTGTATCGTTATCGCCTTTTACTACTTTATAAGGTACACGGCCTGCTTCTTTTGATGATTCAGAAAATTTATTACCCATAAAACGCTTAATAGAATAAACCGTTTTTTCAGGATTTGTAACGGCTTGACGTTTTGCTGGATCACCAACTTTAATTTCACCGCCTTCAACGAAAGCGATTACAGATGGTGTTGTTCTCTTACCTTCTGCATTTGGTATTACAACTGGCTCATTACCTTCCATTACAGAAACACAAGAGTTAGTTGTACCTAAATCGATTCCAATAATTTTACTCATAATAGTTATTTATTTTAATTTGTATTTTCCGATTAGAATCGGAAGTGTTGTGTTCTTATTTATTTTCGGAATGTATAAGACAATGATTGTGCCATGACAAAAAAAGTGACACGATGTCAGACTCCTATGTTAATATACCTTTAAACCGCGCGTATGACGTGAATTATTAGTATTTTTAAATTCTAAAAAATAATGATTATGAAAAATCTATTAACACTATTAGTTGGATTTGTTTTAGTTTTAACCTCTTGTGAAGGTCCTCAAGGACCTCCAGGCTCTCCTGGTAGAGATGGCGGATTAATAGTAGCTCAAGCTTTTGAAATTGAACTGAATTTTACAAGCGCAAATAATTATGAATTTTTTGAACCTTATGGTTTTGAAACGTATCCTGCCGATGTCACTTTAGTGTATATTCTTTGGGAAGTGGTTAATGGGCAAGAAGTTTGGCGCTTATTACCTCAAATAGTAGAGTTTGAAGATGGTACTTTAATGTACAATTTTGATTTTACACGAACGGAAGTGCGTTTCTTTTTAGATGGTTCTGTAAATTTCAATACTCTAGATAATTCGTGGACGCGCAATCAAGTATTCCGAGTGATTGTGGTTCCTGCCGATAATGTTGGCAAACATGATTATTCTGATATCAATGTAGTAATGGACACTTATGGTATTACAGAATTTGAAAAACATTAGGTTAAATTCCTATGGAATATACGTGCGTTTCTTGAAAATCATCATAAACTAAATGTATATTTGTAGTTAATCTAAACTGATTATAATATGGAGTGTATTTCTGTCTTCGATATGCTAAAAATTGGTGTGGGACCTTCTAGTTCGCACACATTAGGTCCTTGGCGTGCTGCCGAAAGATGGATTGCGGAATTAAAATCTAAAAACCGGTTTGGAAAAGTAGAAAGCATCACGGTAGATTTATACGGCTCCTTGTCCTTAACTGGAAAAGGCCATGCTACAGATTATGCGGTTATGTTAGGTTTAAGTGGCGCCGATCCCGAGTATATTCCTGTGGATACTATTGATGTTATAATAGCCTCCATTAATAACACCCATAAACTGCGTTTTAATAATGAACGCACTATAGATTTCGACCCGAAAAAAGACATCGTTTTTAATAGAAAATTCTTGCCATACCATGCTAACGGCATGCGTTTTACGGCGGTTATTAATGGCAGGAAATCCCATGCCTACTACTACTCTATTGGTGGTGGATTTGTGGTTCAAGAAGAACGTCAGAATTCTAAAGCCAACAAAATTATATTCTATTGTACGTTTCCATATCCTGTTGAAAATGGCGTGAAATTACTTGATTTTTGCCAGCAACTAAATTTACCGATTTCAGGCGTTGTTTTAGAAAATGAAAAGTCCATTCGCGATGAAGAAACAATTGATTTTGAATTAAAACGCATCTGGAATACCATGTTAGAATGTATGTACGTTGGTTGTCATACAGAAGGTAATTTACCTGGAGGTTTAAATGTGCGCCGTCGTGCCTATGATATGCACAAGAATTTAAATAATGGCGTGCCGTATGATTCGCCTGAAACCTGGTTACAAAGTATTCGTCAGACGGAAGTTAAATTCCGACAAATTTTAAAATGGGTGAGCTGTTTTGCTTTGGCTGTAAATGAAGTAAATGCGGCTTTAGGTCGTGTTGTAACAGCGCCAACAAACGGCAGTGCAGGTGTAATTCCAGCTGTTTTAATGTATTATTTAGTTATTGAAAACCATGATGCCGATTTTGAACATATCAAGAAGTTCTTATTAGTTTCTGGTGAAATTGGTTCCATATTTAAAAAAGGAGCCACCATCTCGGCTGCTATGGGTGGTTGTCAAGCTGAAATTGGCGTATCATCTGCTATGGCTGCAGGCGCTTTGTGCGAATTAATGGGTGGCACACCAGACCAAGTTTTAATTGCGGCTGAAATAGCTATGGAGCATCACTTAGGTCTCACCTGCGATCCTATTGGTGGTTTAGTACAAATACCATGTATTGAACGTAATTCTATGGGAGCAATAAAAGCCATTAATGCCGCTGAATTAGCCCTAGACACCGATCCTAAAAATGTAAAAGTGCCTTTAGATAAAGTGGTTCAAACTATGTGGGAAACGGCTAAAGACATGAATTCCAAATACAAAGAAACCAGTGAAGGTGGACTTGCCGTTAGTGTTAATTTAACGGACTGCTAATTGGTTTTTTAAACCCATTGATTCTTGTGTGTACTGGTAACCTATTTTATTGAAATACTTAAAAATTTAATGGTATCCACTCTTAATTTATTAATTTTACCTGCATTTTAAACCAAACTTATGTCAGTAGCCAAAAAACAGTACAAACGCATTACCGTAAAAACATTAGTGGATATGAAAGCCAAAGGCGAAAAAATATCCATGTTAACAGCCTATGATTATACCATGGCTAAAATTGTTGATGGTGCCGGAATAGATGTGATTCTTGTTGGCGATTCCGCCAGTAATGTTATGGCTGGACATGAAACAACCTTACCCATTACGTTGGATCAGATGATTTATCATGCATCATCAGTCGTTCGTGCGGTTGAGCGTGCTTTGGTGGTTGTAGATTTACCTTTTGGAAGTTACCAAAGTGATCCTAAAGAAGCCTTACGTTCTGCCATCCGAATTATGAAAGAAAGTGGCGGACATGCTGTAAAACTAGAAGGTGGAAAAGAAGTTAAAGATTCTATTAAGCGTATTTTACATGCGGGAATTCCGGTTATGGGACATTTAGGTTTAACACCACAATCCATTTATAAATTTGGAACTTATACCGTTCGTGCCAAAGAAGATGAAGAAGCAGATAAACTGAAAGAAGATGCTTTAATGCTTGAAAAAGCGGGTTGTTTTGCTATTGTGTTAGAAAAAATTCCCGCCAAATTAGCTCAAGAAGTTGCGGAAAGTGTCAGCATTCCTGTTATAGGCATTGGCGCTGGAAAAGGTGTAGATGGTCAAGTGCTTGTATTGCACGATATGATTGGCATGACACATGAATTTAATCCGCGTTTTTTACGTAGATATATGAATTTGTATGAAGATATGACCAATGCTATTTCGCAATATGTTACTGATGTTAAATCGGTTGATTTTCCGAATGATGAGGAACAGTATTAAATCCGATTGTTGGATTGTTGGATTGTTGGAAATATGACAAATAGTTTAAATTAGTAAATGCATAGATTTAAGGATTTAGAAGTATGGAAAAAAAGTAGATTATTTTGCGTAGAAATTTATTCTATAACATCTAAATTTCCCGAATCGGAGAAATTTGGATTGTCTAATCAATTGCGAAGAGCCTCTGTTTCCATACCTTCAAATATTGCTGAAGGTTCATCTAGACATTCGAATAAAGATTTTACAAGATTTCTTCAAATAGCAATTGGTTCAGCATACGAAATTGAAACAAAATTATTAATTGCGTCAGACTTAAATTTCATAAACAAAGTAGATTGAGATAATCTATTAAATAGTTTAGATGCTATTATTAAAATGACCTCTAAATTTAAATCAACGCTCAAATAAATCCAAAAATCTAATAATCTAGTGATCAAATCGTCTAAATTACTCTCCAACAAAACCAACCTCCAAGTCCTATACGAAGACAATCACCTAATCATCGTGAACAAACGCGCTGGTGATATTGTTCAAGGTGATAAAACTGGCGACACGCCGTTAAGCGATGTGGTTAAAGACTATATAAAGGACAAATACAACAAACCTGGCAATGTGTATTTAGGTGTGGTTCATAGATTGGACAGACCAACTACTGGTGTAGTTATGTTTGCTAAAACCAGTAAAGCCTTGCCACGATTGAATAAATTATTTGCGGAAAGAGGTGCCCATAAAACCTATTGGGCTTTAGTTAAAAAGGCACCTCCAAAACAAACGGATACGTTAATACATTGGTTGCGGAAAAACCCGAAGAACAATAAATCCACTGCCTTTCCTAATGAATCTGCTGATAGTAAAAAAGCCATTTTGCAGTATCTGGTGTTAAAACAATTAGATAATTACTATTTAGTAGAAGTCGCTTTAGAAACCGGCAGACATCATCAAATTCGTGTGCAATTAGCTAGTATTGGTTGTCCAATAAAAGGCGATTTAAAATATGGCTTTAACCGAAGTAATCCAGATGGCAGTATTAGTTTACACGCTAGACACTTAAAATTTACGCATCCTGTTTCTCATGATGTTATTGATGTTACAGCACCTGTACCAAATGATCCCGTTTGGAACGCCTGTTTAGAAGATTAATTTTGTTTCTTCACGATACGGATAGTTAATTTGCAAGCTTGTTCCTTCCTTAATTTCAGAACGTAAATTAAACGCCGCGTGAATTAAATCTGCACGACTTTTCATATTTAGTAAGCCTGCTCCCTTTTCTGCGGAAGCGATATCAAAACCTTTGCCATCATCTTCAATATGAATTATCAGCTGTTGCTCTTGATAATCTAATTTCACCATTAAACTCGCTGCCGATGCATATTTCACGGTATTTGAAATAAACTCTTGGATTATTCGGAATAAGATAATGCTATCTTTGGAATTGGTGAATGTGGTTTCATCACCTGTAATTTCTAATTGGGCTGATAATAGCTGTAGTTTATTTAAACGTGCCACTTCGTTTTCAACCGATTTTTGAAAACCACGATTCACAATTACATCACTATTTAAGGATTTAGAAAGCGCACGCACTTCGCTTAAACTCTCTTTGACTACATTTTTAGTTTCCGTAAATTGCTCCTTAATGGCTTCCTGAACTTGCATATTCATAATGCTCATTTGCATATTGGCAACAGACAGTAATTGCCCAATATTATCATGCAATTCCTGACCAATATTTTTAAGTGTTTGTTCCTGAATTTCTATTTGGGTGTTAGAGATTTCTTCTTGAAAGACTTTCTCGCGTTCAATTTTATCTAAAAGCAGTTTGTTTTTTCGTTTTTGAAAAACGATAAAGAATATAATAATTAAAGCCGTAACAATTATTAAAACAGCTATCATGTATAACAATAGGTAACGTTCAGCTGCTGTTGACACGGCTTGCTTCTGGAATACAATAAAAAGTAACGTTCTAATCATATTGTGGTTTGCAAAAAAAGA
This sequence comes from Bizionia sp., assembly GCF_048259285.1. Classification (NCBI taxonomy): domain Bacteria; kingdom Pseudomonadati; phylum Bacteroidota; class Flavobacteriia; order Flavobacteriales; family Flavobacteriaceae; genus Bizionia; species Bizionia sp. The sequence goes on from NZ_JBLXHU010000005.1 coordinate 143,730, forward strand.
GAGCTAAAGCAAAAGATACATACATAAACACATTAGCAAACAAAAATATTTGGTATTTTAAAAATACAAAGTTCCAGTCGGCTTGAGAAAAATAGAGCTCATAGAAAACTAATGGTGTGGTGATTAACCACCAAATTAATACGGTGGCACTGATATAAAAATTAATAGATTGATAAAATATTAAAATACGATCACTATTTAAAATTTCAAAAAAATATAAACTAATAGCCAAAAAAACAGTTAAAGTCGATAGCACCTGTATTAAAGGAATATAACTAATATAGAGTTTTTCATATTGGGTGGTTAATATTATTATGGAAGCTGTAAGAAACAGCCATTTGGTAAATTTTAAAATTGTTTTCAATTTTGGATGTTGAATTATTTTTTGAAAATAAAAAACGTAAAACAGGGTACTGGCAATTACCCAAAAAATAGTAATGTACCAATAATTCCTTTCAAACATGGTATTCTCAATACTATCAAAAGTTTCCAAATAATGAAAAAATCTTGGATACCTTGAAATCAAATCAACAAAAGCACTATAGACCAGAAACCATATAAAATAAATAACAGCAGTAGATTTATACTTTTTATAAAGGAATAAACCTGTACCTGCTGCTAAAAATTCAACGGAATGCGTAATTAAGAAATAATTTTGACTTAAAAACTCATTCATAATTTTGGTTATTGTGGATAGTTTGAATTTGGCGGATGACCAGAACTTCCCATATTCAAGCCATCACCTCCAGGAATATCACCACCTTCTTCACGTGTGAAAGGAATCATGCTGGCTTTAGAAACATTTCTGTTTCCAGTTGGCACTAAAAATACGGTAGCTCGACCTGCTTTACCATTCGCTTCATGTTCGCCATAAGCTGCAAAATAAATACGAACACCATCCATTTCATAGCCTAAATCCTGCGATTGATTTTCAGCATAATCTAGATATGCTCTCATATCTTGTAGCGAAAATTTCACAGATCTGTTATCTGGTTTACCAATAGCAGCTTCAATTGCGCTTGCACGTGAAGCCGTCCAATTATTATTTAATTCTTGAGCACGTTCAGGTGAAATAAGACCTGGAGGTGCCTTAAATTTACTAGATGACAACGCATCATTATCATTTTCAGCAGATTTAGAATCATCAGTAGTACAACTGTAGCTAATAAACAACATACATACATACATACATACATACGGATTTCCAATTAAAATAATTTTTCATAATTTAAATATTTAAGGGTTAATAATTACGTATTTACTGTGGGTAATTGGCACTCGGTGGATCACCACCACCTCCCATATTCAAGCCATCACCACCAGGAATGTCACCGCCTTGGCGTTTAAAATGAAACGGCATACTGGAGCCTTCAGATAAGGCTTGCATACCTGTTGGTACAAAAAACATGGTGGTGTAACCAACGCCTTCTTCATTGGTATCTGGATAGGCACCTAAATACAAACGCACACCATCCATTCTGTAACCTAATTCATGGGATTGATTTTCTGCATATTTTAGGTAATTTCGTACATCTTCTAAAGACCACCAAGCAGATCGGTTATCTGGACGCATAACAATTTGTTCGCTAATTAATTGGTGCCGCGTGTTAAAAGCAATATCTAAAGTTTTAGCTTCTTCGGGTGTTATAACACCTGCTGGCTTAACAATACCACCTACGGTATCATCGTGACCTGCACAATTAGGACAAAAATAGTAGGTAGCTAAAGCACCAATGATGGCACCAATAATTAATAAGGATACATTTTTCATTTTTGGTTAGTTTGATTAATAGGTCTTAAAAATATAAAAAAGAATGAAATAGACTTTGTTTTTCTAGAAATAAAATGATTTAATTTCATTTTTCAACTATCCTATTTATTGGCGATTAGCCTGCAAACTGTCAGAAAATTTTCACTTAACCTAACCAACCCTCGCGATCTAAACTACGGTATTGAATGGCTTCGCTAATATGGGAACCATTTATAGACGGACTAGCTTCTAAATCGGCAATGGTTCTGGAAACTTTTAAAATCCTATCATAAGCGCGAGCGGACAAATTCAAACGTTCCATGGCTGTTTTTAATAATTCTTTGGAAGCAGCATCCAGTTTACAATATTTCCGAATTTGCTTCACATTCATTTGCGCATTATAATGCACGCTATCCGAATCCACAAAACGTTCTGTTTGTTTTTCTCTGGCTGCAGTAACCCGTTTTCTGATTTCTACAGATGCTTCGCCTTTGCGTTCATCAGATAATTTTTCAAAAGGTACTGGTGTCACTTCAATATGAATATCTATTCTATCTAACAACGGACCAGACACTTTACTTAAATACCGTTGCATTTCCGCTGGTGATGATGTTACAGGTGCATTGGGATCGTTAAAATAACCACTCGGACTCGGATTCATACTCGCCACCAACATAAAGGATGATGGATAGGTAACCGTAAATTTGGCTCTGGAAATGGTAACTTCCCGATCTTCTAACGGCTGACGCATCACCTCTAAAACCTCGCGTTTAAATTCTGGTAATTCATCTAGAAACAACACACCGTTGTGCGACATGGAAATTTCGCCTGGTTGCGGATAGCTACCTCCTCCCACTAAAGCGACATTTGAAATAGTATGATGCGGACTTCTAAAAGGGCGTTGCGCCATTATTCCTGTGTTTTCTTTAACACGACCAACGACGGAATGAATTTTTGTAGTTTCCAAAGCCTCACTTAATGTCATTGGAGGAAGTATGCTTGGTAACCGTTTTGCAAGCATGGTTTTACCAGCGCCTGGAGGACCTATTAAAATAATATTATGACCACCCGCTGCGGCAATTTCCATACAACGCTTAATTCCTTCTTGACCTTTTACATCAGCAAAATCGAATTCTGGGAAATTGAGACTTTTATTAAACTCTTCCTTCACATCAATTATGGTTTGCTCTAAAGCTTCGCCTTTATCAAAATAATCGATGACCTGCGAAATTGTATCTACGCCATAAACATTTAAACCAGAAACAATGGCAGCTTCTTTGGCATTTTGTTTGGGAAGAATAAACCCTTTAAAACCTTCTTCGTGTGCTTTTATGGCAATGGGTAAAGCGCCCTTTATGGGTTGTAAGGTTCCATCTAAAGACAACTCACCCATAATTAAATAAGCTTCTAAATCATCCGCTTTTATCTGGTTGGTGGCGGCTAGAATTCCCATAGCTAGGGTTAAATCGTAGGCACTTCCCTCCTTCCGTAAGTCGGCAGGCGACATATTTATAATTATTTTTTTGCCGGGAATTTTATAACCATTGTTTTGAAGCGCAGCAGCAATTCGGAAATTACTTTCTTTAATAGCATTATCCGGTAAACCTACCAAATGATAGCCAACGCCTTTATCCACATTTACCTCTACGGTTATGGTTGTCGCTTCAACGCCAAATACCGCACTTCCAAAAACTTTTTTTAGCATAATTGCTTGATTTCCTTAAATGTATGAAAAAACAATGAGTAATGTGGCAACTAAATTTTAGAAATATGTTGATAATTATGACGAATTAGCAAACTCTTAAGTCGTCAATTCAAGCCTAATGAGCAGATTTTATTTATATTTGGTATCCAATCAAAACACACAAAAAATGAGTAAAGCATCGTTTATAAAAGACTTAACATTGCCTGCTGTTGCGGCACCTATGTTTTTAATTTCTGGACCACAATTAGTCATTGAATGTTGTAAAAATGGCATTGTTGGAACGTTTCCTGCTTTAAATCAGCGTACGAGCGAAGGTTTTGAAGAATGGCTGGTAGAAATTAAAACCGCACTTGCCAAATTTGAACAAGAAACAGGAAAAAAAGCAGCACCATTTGGTGTGAATCTGATTGTTCATAATACAAATCCACGTGTACAAGCCGATTTAGAACTATGTATTAAACACAAAGTACCATTAATTATTACATCTTTAGGTGCTGTTTCAGAACTGGTTGATGCTGTTCATAGTTATGGCGGGTTAGTATTTCATGATATTATTAAAAAACGGCATGCAGAAAAAGCTGCCGAAGCTGGTGTAGATGGGCTTATTCTCGTTTCCGCCGGAGCTGGTGGTCATGCAGGAACTATTAACCCGATGCCCTTAATTGCAGAAATTAAACGCTTCTTTAAGAAAACCATTTTGCTAGCAGGAACCATAAGCACAGGACGAGATATAGCATCTGCCTTACAAATGGGTGCCGATTTAGCCTATATGGGAACCCGATTTATTAATACGCAAGAAAGTAAAGCACCTCAAGAATATCGGGATATGATTATTGATGCTGGCGCTGATGATATTGTTTATACAGCCGCTATTTCTGGTGTTGCTGCCAACTTTTTAGGACCAAGCATAAAAGCCATGGGAATCACCGAAGAGATGTTAACACGTGAGAAAAAAGTAGATTTTGGTGAAGAATTAACAGCTCATAAAGATGATGCAAAAGCATGGAAAACGATTTGGTCCGCTGGACAAGGGGTGACTAATATTAGCAATGCACCTCATGTATCTGAATTAGTGAAAGCACTTAAAGATGAGTTTATTTCGGCTCTTGAAGAACAAACGAATTACTTGGAAATTTATAAGTAAGGATTATTGCGAATTTTTACGAATAAACTCCAAAGTCCGAAGTTCATTATAATAATAACCACCTTTTTGAATAAAGCCCATATGACCACCATATTTGGGCATCTCTAAAAATAAATTCGGGTTATTTATCGCTTCTTTTACGGGATAGCACTCCGGTGATAAAAAGGAATCGTTTAGCGCATTTATTATTAATGTGGGAACTTTAATATTAGGAAGAAATTGTAAGGAACTGCTTTTCTCATAATAATCGGCACCATTTATAAATCCGTGGGCTTTAGAGGTATAATAATTATCGAAATCGTAAAGCGTTTTAATGGCTTTTAAATCTTTATTTGAAATTTTATCGGGATGGTTTTTGCTTTTAATCCGTAATTTATTGATTAAATCACGTTTGAACTTTTCGTGAAATGGAACGTTTTTAATGGTGTGCAATTCCTTGGCAGATCCTGCTAAATAGCATGGTACTGAAATGGCTATTCCGCCCTTTATTTCTGTTGGAATGTTAGTGGATTCACCTAAATATTTTAAAGTGACATTTCCGCCTAAACTGACGCCTTTGATATAGATTTCTGAATACGTTTTTGTACCAATAACATGCGAAATAACATCTTGTAAATCCGTGGTTGCTCCTGAATGATAGGATTGGAAATGCAAGTTATCTTCACCAGAACACCCTCTAAAATTAACGGATAACGCATCAATTTTATTCTCATTACACAACTTGGCTGTTCCAGTAACATAAGCACGTTGTGCGCTACCTTCCATGCCATGCAAAATAATGATAAGCGTATCTGTTTTTTCATCAGCATAACTCCAATCCAAATCTAAAAAATCGCCATCGGATAAGGTGAACCGTTCGCGTTTTTGGACAATGCCTTCAACTTTCCGGATTAATCCAGAATAAACAGTGGCCACAAAGCCTTTTCTGAAAAAATAGGGTGGTTTATAGGTGGATTCTAGTATGGGCATATTAAACTTCTTAAACTTCTAAAGATGTAAATTTAAACGTATTCCCGTCAAACAAGCCTTTGTCACTCAATTTTAAGGACGGAATTACCAATAATGCCATAAAACTCAAGGTCATATAAGGTGCATTTAATGTGCTGCCTAATTGTTTAGCTATTTTATCTAATTTGCCATAAGCTTCACCAATGGTTTTGGCGTCTTGATTGCTCATGATACCAGCAACGGGTAAGGAAACAATGTGACTATCAGTTTCGGAGACAGCACAAATACCACCTTTGTTTTCAATAATTACATTCACAGCTTTGCAAATGGCTTCATCGGTCGCACCAACGGCAATAATATTATGTGAGTCGTGACCAACTGAACTGGCAATGGCACCAGATTTTAATCCGAAGTTTTTAATAAAGGCCATAGACGGTTTATCATTATTATAGCGATTTACAACCGTCATTTTTAAAATATCTTTTTCAATATTTGAGATTAAGTTTCCGTTTTCAATTAACGCATCTTCAATAAGCTCATTGGTTACCAGTTGCCCTTCCAAAGCTTCGATAACTCTGATTTTCTTTGCTGAAGATTCTATTCTAAAATCGGACACCTGCTTTTTAGATGTATTGAAATTATTAAGTATTTCGAATTCTGTATGTGGAATAAGCGATTGTCCGTTTTCAAAAACCACCTCACCATTAATAACCGTTTTAAGCGTTTTAAAGTGACTTAAATCTTCTACAACAATAAAATCGGCTGCATCATTTACTTGCAATAAGCCGACTGATAAATTATAATGTTTTACAGGATTTACACAGGCCATTTGTAATATTTTAAATACATCAAAGCCTTTGGAAATGGCACGCGCACATAATTGATTAATATGACCAAGTAATAAATCGTCTGGATGCTTATCATCGCTACAAAACATCATGTTTTCGTAATGTTCTGGTAACAAATCAATTAGAGCTTCAAAGTTTTTGGCAGCACTCCCCTCTCGTATTAAGACTTTCATACCTTTTTGAAGTTTCTCTAACCCTTCTTCATAGGTAAAACATTCATGATCGGTTGAAATGCCTGCGTTGATATATTTCGTTAAATCATCACCACGTAAACCTGGAGCATGACCATCTACGGGTTTGTTGTAGTGTTTTGCCCAAGCAATCTTTTTTAGCACCTCTTCGTCATCGAATAAAACGCCTGGATAATTCATCATTTCGGCTAAATATGTTATATCCGGATTTGCCATTAATTTCCTAATTCCCTCCGAATCAATTACAGCTCCTGCCGATTCAAAGGTGGTTGCTGGCACGCAAGATGGTGCACCAAAATTAAATTTGAATGGTGTTTGCTTCCCGTTTTTAATCATGAATTCCACACCTTCTACTCCCAAAACATTAGCTATTTCATGCGGATCGGAAACGGTTGCTATTGTTCCATGGTTTACGGCAATTCTTGCAAATTCACTGGGTACCAACATAGAACTTTCAATATGAATATGCGCATCCACAAATCCTGGTAAGATAAACTGTTGTATGTTATGAGACACTTCTTCGATAGCTGAAATTTTGCCGTTTGTTACGGTAATTTCACCCGAAAAAATACGCTTATTGGGTATATCTACAATCTGTCCTTGTATTTTCATAAAGTCGTTTCGGTAAAGCTACTTATTTTAAATAAAAAAAGCGAGAACGAGTCTCGCTTGATTTTTAAGTATTTATTGTTTTTGTTTAAATCGTTTTACACCTGCTTTTAACCAATCGTAATATTCATCGGCATCTGGCATGTAACCTACAGCCTTGCTAATATCGTTTCCGTCAGTGTCCTGAATTACATATAAAGGTTGTGCGTTGGTATTGTAACGCACTTGTTGAAATTCCAACCATTTATGGCCAAAAGTTGTGACATTATTTCCTGTTAATTCAGATTCATATTGTTCGTCTTTAGGTAGCTTTTTTCTATCATCAACATATAATGAAATCAATACCACGTCATTATTTAACACATTAAAAACATGCTCCTTTACCCAAACTTGCTCTTCCATTTTTCGGCAATTAACACAAGTTAATCCGGTGAAATCCAGCATTACAGGTTTGTTCACTTTCTTGGCATAAGCTAAACCTTGATCATAGTCATGAAATGCTATTAAGTTATTTGGTCCATAATGTGCATGCTCTGGAAGTTCAACCGCTGTACCTGTTCCACTGGAATACAAAGCTGGTTTGGTATTTCCAACACCATAGGGCGATTCACTATTAGTGCTCATTGGTGGTGGAAAACCACTAATAAGTTCCACTGGTGCTCCCCAGAGTCCTGGAATCATATAAACCGTAAACGATAAAGCTAACAATGCCATACATAAACGACCAACGGAAATATGTGGTAAAGGCGAATCGTGTGGTAATTTAATTTTCCCTAATAAATATAAACCTAGTGTACCAAAAATAGCAATCCAGATGGCTAAAAATACCTCACGGGTTAACATGTGCCATTCGAGTACTAAATCCACCATAGACAGGAATTTGAAAGCAAATGCTAATTCTAAAAACCCTAAAGTCACTTTAACAGTATTCAACCAACCACCCGATTTTGGCATGGAATTTAACCAACTCGGGAAAAATGCGAATAAAGCAAATGGTAACGCTATTGCTGATGAAAAACCTAGCATACTAATAATTGGTGCAATACCACCTTTAGTTGCTGCATCTAACAAAGCTGTTCCTGCAATAGGGAAGGTACATGAAAACGACACAACCGCCAATGCTAAAGCCATAAAGAAAATACCTACCACTCCACCTCTATTGGCACCAGTATCTACTTTGTTGACCCAAGAATTTGGTAACATAATTTCAAAAGCACCTAAAAAAGAAAAAGCAAAAATTAATAAAGCCAAGAACATAATGGTATTAAACGTAACACCCGTAGAAAATTCATACATGGCATTACTACCAAAAAGAGCCGAAATAGCCGTTCCTAAAAGTGTATAGATTACAATGATGAAGAATCCGTATAGCAATGCATTTCTAATACCTTGACCACGTGTTTTGCTTTGTTTGGTAAAGAAGCTCACCGTCATAGGAATCATTGGAAACACGCATGGTGTTAGTAATACCAAAAACCCTAAAAAGAAAGCCGTAAAAAACGTTACCCATAGACCTTTGGATTCGTTTTCTACTTCCGAATCCAAAACCGTATAATCTGGCGACACTTCTGTTTTAGATTCATTTAAATTTAAAATGTTTGAAAGTCCGGAATTCTCATTCATAACAGGAATGGCATCTTCCATGGTGGTGTTGTCCAAATTAAATGTAACAGATTTCTGTTGATAAATGCAACGCATATCATCACAAGCCTGGAAATCGATGGTTCCGGTAATGGATTTTAAATTTGGATTTAAAAGTTGAATTTTTTGAGTGAAAGTAGCTTCCCTGTCAAAGTAGTTTAAATCCATTTCAAACACCTTATCAAAAGCAGTGATATACTTACTCTCCACAACATTACCAATTAGTTTATAATTATCTGTTTGGTCAATGGTGTCGAAAATAAATTCGGTTGGCGTTGGTCCACCATCTGGTAAGTCTTGAGAGTATAAATGCCATTTATCTTCAATGGTTGCCTCAAAAATTAAATTGTATTCGGTTTCTGATAGTTTTTCAGTTTTTCCTGTCCATTTTACGGGGTTTAAAATTTGGGCATGTACTGAAAACGCAGTAATAAGAAGCGTTGTAAATAGAATTAAATTACGTTTCATTATGGAGACTAATTTTTAATATAGGTTTCGTTTCGTTAGTTACTTTAAATCGGTTATCGGCGCGTAAACCAATAACCCAAACAATTTGCTTATTGGTACATAATAACCAGGCTTGTTCTTTTTCGGGTAAAGACAATTTTTCATCTTTAAAAAATTTACTCAATTTCTTTTTACCATCCATCCCAAAAGGGTAAAAATAGTCGCCTTTTTCCCATTTTCTTACTGTTAAAGGATATTTTAACAAATCTTTATCAACATATAATACTGTAGCTGAAATTTCATCAATTTTCGTGGTATTTTCAATTGTTAAACGACCAATGGGAAGTGCCAATTCAGAATCATTTTCTTGTAAAACAACTGATGTTTCCGCAATATTTATTGGTAATTCTGTTAAAATTAAAGTGGTTCTATCTTTAAGCAACCTATGTGTTTTTGACAGAACAAATTTTCCGGATTGTGCAAATAATAATTGATACACATCATCCCATTCTGTAAACTGAAAATCTTTAAGTAGCTGGTATAAATAGACTTTCGGATTGGATAATTGTTGTAATTTTTTTACATCCAACTGAATACTATTATCTGTTGTGTAAACTATTTTTTTCTGAATTCGAACCAAGGCGTCATCAATAATTTCAGCCGACTCTTGTAAGTGAACTTGTGTTTTTTGAAAATTTTGAAGGAATTGCGGATTCATTTCCTTTAAAACAGGAATGATATCATGTCGTAATTTATTCCGAAGGTATTTGGTGGATGCATTGGTACTATCTTCCTGCCACGACATTTTTTCACCTTTTGCAAACACTTGTAATTCGCTGTGTGAAAACGGTAATAAAGGTCTAACAAGCTTACCATTTGTTTCAGGAATGCCTGTTAAACCATCTAAACCGGTTCCACGCATGAGATTAATAAAAAAGGTTTCCAAGTTATCATCGGCATGATGGGCTGTTAAAATATAGTCGAAATTCAATTGTTCTGCTAATTCAAGAAACCAATTATAACGTAATTCGCGCGCAGCCATTTGAATAGAGATATTATTTTCTGTAGCGTAGGTTTCGGTTTCAAAACTTTCTATAAACACTTCTAAATCTAAATCTTCGGCTAACTCTAAAACAAATTCTTCATCCGCATCACTTTCAGTTCCGCGTAAATTGAAATTACAATGTGCCAAAGCAATGTTTAAATTCATTTTATGGCAAACACGGGTTAGAACCACACTATCCATTCCTCCAGAAATAGCAATTAAAACCCTGCTTTTAGCTAAAAAAGGAAATTCTTGGTGGATATGATTTTCAAAATCAATTTGTGTCATATAATTTTCAATAATACGTCAAATTTACACTTTTAAAAAAACTATTCGTAATCCTTTTAAGCCTCCAAAACGTCGCGCATAGCTTTGGCTTTTATGAGGCACTCCTCGTATTCATTTAACGGATTGCTTTTAGCTGTAATGGCACCACCAACAGAATACGACACATACTGATTTGTGGCGTTATAAAGTATACTTCGTATCACCACATTAAAATCAAAATCACCTTGAGGTGTCATATAACCAACAGCACCGGAATATAAGCCACGCTTTGTTTCTTCAAGGTTTTCAATAATGCGCATGGCCGAAATTTTAGGTGCACCTGTCATGCTTCCCATAGGAAATGTGGATTCAATAATATGGATAGGATTTGTGCTTTCTGAAACCGTACTTTGAATGGTTGAAATCATTTGATGAACTTGTTGAAAACTGTAAATTTTACACAATTCCAATACGTGAACGCTTCCCTTAATTGCTGTTTTAGATAAATCATTTCGGACTAAATCCACGATCATGATATTTTCGCTACGCTCTTTAACATCATTTATTAACTGATTTTTAAGTGAGGTATCTTCTTCTTCATTTCCAGACCGTTTGGCGGTTCCTTTTATAGGTTGCGAAATAACCGTTTGTCCTGATTTTTTCAAATAGCGTTCAGGCGAGGCTGACAACAAATATTTATCATCTAATTTTAAGAAAGTAGCAAAAGGTGGTTTTGAAATCGCATTCAGATTGTTATAAATGGCTAATGGCTTTATTTGGGTGTCTTCCGCATAAAACTCCTGACAGAAATTAGCTTCATAAATATCACCACGATGAATATGAGCTAGCATATTATTCACCTTTTCAAAATAAGCATCTTTGGTAATCCTCATTTTAATTTTGATGGGATTATCTAATACATTTTCATCGCGATTAGAATGAAATTCTTCTACTTTTTTAATGGCTTCCAGATCTGCTTCTATCTCATCATCCACCATATTCAGATACTGCAAGACCACTTGATTTCCTTTGATTAAAAATATTTTTTTAGGTTGAAAGAAACACATGTCTGGAAATTGTAATCCATCAAAGTTTTCAGATTTTAAGGGTTCTGTTGTGTTTTTTAAATCATAGGTTAAATACCCAAAAATCCAATCGTTAGTTATGGTTTGATACTCTTTTAATTTCTGAAATGCATCTATATAATCCGTTTGAATACTAGTAAAAGCATCCACAGCTAAAACAGCATCATAACTACTATGCGTTTGTGTGTAAGTATTAGAATCTAACCACAAAACCTCACGGAATTGCTGACTCCAAAGCAGTAACTGATTTTTAAAGACTTGGATGTCTTGGGGTTGATATGTGTGGGTTTTTCTCAATAAAAAAGTTATTTACAAAGTACCGAAAATTTCATTGGATAAAAAAGCAGAACTATGGTATGTATCATAACAATTTATAAAGTTGCAAAGCCATAAAGCATAAGACATATAAAACATTTACCTTTGTAGCCTAAAACAGAAACTTTTGGACGCAATTACCTTTCAAGATTTAAAATTAAATACGCCTTTATACAATGCATTAGACGATTTAGGCTTTACCAATCCAACACCTATTCAGGCTGAAGCCTTTAATGTAGTTGCTTCAGGATCTGATGTGGTTGGGATTGCCCAAACTGGTACCGGTAAAACCTTTGCCTATATGTTGCCAATTTTAAGGGGTTTAAAATACTCCGAGCAAGAAAGTCCACGTGTTTTGGTAATGGTGCCTACGCGAGAATTAGTAGTTCAGGTAGTTGATGAAATTGAAAAATTAGCCAAATACATAAATGTCCGCGTATTGGGTGTTTATGGTGGCGTGAACATTAATGCCCAAAAACGTGCTGTTGCCGAAGGTATTGATATTATTGTAGCCACTCCAGGACGCTTGTATGATTTAGCCGTTAGTCGTGTGTTGCAATTAAAAACCATTCAGAAATTAGTAATAGATGAAGTAGATGTCATGCTAGATTTAGGTTTTAGACATCAGTTAATAAATATTTTTGATATTCTACCTGAACGTCGTCAGAACATAATGTTTTCGGCTACAATGACGGAAGATGTTGACGCGTTAATAAATGACTTTTTTATAGCACCAAAACGTGTTTCCATTGCCGTTTCTGGAACCCCTTTAGAAAATATTGATCAACATAAATATGCCGTTCCCAATTTCTATACGAAGTTAAATTTGCTAAAAGAAATTTTAAAAGACACCGAAACCTTTAATAAAGTGTTGATTTTTGTCGGTTTTAAGAAAATGGCAGATCGGTTATTTGATGCGCTGGATGAAAATTTCCACGATGAATTATGCGTAATCCATTCCAATAAAACTCAAAATTACCGTTTACGAAGTATTGAGCAGTTTCGTGCTGGCGACAATAGGATTTTGGTGGCAACCGATGTTATGGCTCGTGGTTTGGATATTGATAATGTGTCTCACGTTATCAATTTTGATACACCCAATTTCCCTGAAAATTACATGCACCGCATTGGTAGAACAGGTCGTGCCGAACGTGAAGGTAAATCCATACTTTTTTATACTGAAAAAGAACAAGAAGCTTTAGAACGTATAGAGGGTTTGATGCAAATGACAATTCCAGAAATTGAATTCCCAGAAAATGTTGCTATTTCTACAGATTTATTAGAAGAAGAACGTCCTCAAATTTTAGAACGAAATAATCCGCTAAAATTACGTGATGAAGATGCGCCAGGTCCCGCATTTCATGAAAAGAAAGAGAAAAATAGTAAAGAAAATCTAGGTGGTTCGTATAAATTTAAAATTGCGGCCAAATATAAAAAGCCAAAGACGCGTGGTGATAAGAATTATAATAAGCGGAATAAAAAGTAAGAAGCTTCGCTCTTATTTGCCATTAGCAACCTTAAAAATGACCTTAAGTTAATATATAAGATTCTTTCTTATAAAGGGATTTTTATTTAATACGTTTCCCAACGGTTGTAAACGATAAACCCTGCTGACCTAAAGTAGAATTCATAACACCTTCAAATAATGGTTCTGGTGCCTCTTTAGGCTTACGCCATTCAAATATAAAATTAGAACCTGTACCTCCTGTTACGTCTACTTCATCAATGATAGCTTCCGTAGTTTCTAAAGGTGCCAAATATATTGGTTTATCAAAATAGGTGCGAATTAATTTGCCATGAGAATCATAATATTTGGCACTAACTATATAAATAGTATCTGAATCGCTGGTGTTTCGCATGCTAGCCATAGCCGTTAAATTATGCGTTTTATGCTGAGACATGCTGTAGATTTGGGAGTAAATGGAAAGATAGGTTTTTCCATACTCCAACACGTCTTTCGCAGTAATATCTTTACGTCTTTTATTCCAGTTTTCTGCATGAAAATCGTCTGGGTCTTGTTTTTCATTACAAGAAAATAAACAAACAAAACTTAAGAATACACAGATATAAATACGTTTCATACGAAAGCAGAAATTAATGTGGAAGCAATATACAAATAGCTTTTTTAATTTTTAAAAAAAATCCCTCACCATTTCGGGCAAGGGATCCATAAATAATCTTGTATCCTTTTAAAACCTTCCTAACAATAACTTAAACCATAATAAGTCGCTTTAAAAATCAACATGATTAGTATCTATTTGCTATAATCATAACTATAAATATCTTCAATTTTTGCTAACTGCCAAAATTTTCATTGTAAATTTTTATAAAATGACCTATAAATCAATAAATTACAATTCTTTGAAAACTAAAGAAGCGACCCGAAAGTCGCTTTTAAAAATCTTTAATAAGATGAAATGGCACTAAACCTCTTTTTGCAATCCTTTTAATAATAGAATACCAATTCTTGCAATTATAAATGTCAGCAAACCAAAACCAGCGGTTAACAGCGATACTTTTAAGCCTCCTGCAAAAATAGCCGGATCTGGATCACCCATGGCTTGAACAGAGTCGAAGGCGGTAATTAATCCGATTATAGATGCCAAAAAACCTAATACTAAACCTAGCAAACTACTGTCTGCTGCTAACTTAACCATTTTTTTGGATAGATTAACGTTGGATTTTAAACTACTGAATCCTCTGATTAAAAAAACAATAGAAATAATTAAACAAATGGTAATTAAGGACATCATGATGGGTCCACCTTCGGAAAAAGGATTTATGAGTAATAAAGTTAATAATATCATAAACAAATGGTTTTAGTTAAACATGGTACAAACATAAGTTGCATTTCATGTGAAATCTTAAAAATGCGGTGGATGACCAATTTAGACCTCATTATAACCGACATGTTGAAACCAGCTCTAAATCTGTTATTCGTCTACAAAATATGAAAACGCATGAAAAACGTTGTATTATTGTATGTTATTTACTTATATGTTTACAAAAAAATCTATTTTAAAAGCACTTCTGCGTTTTTTACTACATCTCGTTTTTTGGTGTTGTGTGTTGTTGTTTTTTACAAAATTCTTTAGTGCCAAAAATGAGAATTTTAATGATACGTTTTTGTTTTCACTCTTTATCATGCCTATTACTATTGTCACAACTTATATTTCCGTTTATAAATTAATTCCAGGTTATTTAGTATCAAAGCGCTATTTGCAATTTGTCTTATATAGCCTATATACCCTAATTATTTCTGGATATTTAATTATGGTTTCTATATTTTTCAGTTTAATATATTTAGCCAATTTTGAATATGAGGCTATGAATCCCGTGACTCGGAATATATTTATTATCACCTCTGGCGTTTATTTAGTAGTTATTTTAGTTAGTGCTTTTAAGTTGCTCCAGCTTAATTTAAAACACACCGAAGAAACCAAAGTGTTGGAAACTAAAATTTTGGAAACCCAATTAAAACTAAAGGAACAAGAGTTGCATTATTTAAAGATGCAAATCCATCCGCATTTCTTATTTAACACTCTGAATACTATGTATGGTTTTGCATTAAAAAAGGCAGATGAAACACCTGAAATGATCTTGAAACTTTCCAATTTACTAGATTACTTATTATATCAAGTAGATAAACCTTTTGTTCTTTTAACACAAGAAATACAGCATATAGAAGATTATATTGCCCTTGAAAATTTGCGTTTTAATGATACATTAGCCGTGACATTTAATTACTGCCATATTCTTGAAACGACAAAAATTGCACCCATGCTTCTATTGCCATTTGTAGAAAACAGTTTTAAACATGGAGGTTTAAAATCAGGAAAGTTATCTATAAACATAGACCTGACCGTTAAACATGAGGAGATTATTTTTTCCATAGAAAACACGCAAGCTAAAATTGAAAATTCCCAAGATGGTATTGGTTTACAGAATATTCAGAAACGTTTAGATTTACTCTATAAAGACCATTATAATTTAACTATTTTAGACACCGATGATTTGTATAAAGTTCATTTAACCTTAAAATCTAATTAATTGCGATCCCAGAAAAACATAGCCTGTCTAATTGTTGATGATGAAGCTATGGCGCGCGATATTATTAGCGCTCACCTTTCAAAAATTGAAGCCATAGATGTTATTGCTAGTTGCAGTCATGCCATGGAAGCTTTTCAGGTAATTAGCAATCATAAAATTGATTTAGTGTTTTTGGATATTAATATGCCCGATATTTCGGGTATCTCATTTGCCAAATCCATCAATAAAAACATTAAAATTATTTTTACCACGGCTTATCGCGATTATGCTGTAGAAGGTTTTGAATTGCAAGCTGTTGATTATTTATTAAAGCCCATTTCGTTTATACGCTTACTAAAAGCGGTGAACAATTATTTTGATGTGTATGCTACCCAAGAAAACGCGTTAATGTCCACTACAGAATTGCATGCGTTTATGTTTGTAAGATCAGACAGACGCATGATTAAAATTGATTTTGAAGCTATTATTTATATTGAAAGTTTTAGCGATTATATAAAAATTCATCTAGCCAATGAAACCATTGTAACACGCGAAACTATTAGTGCTATTGAAGCCAAACTGCCAAGTAAACAATTTATTAGGATCCATCGATCTTATATTATCGCTATTAAACAAATCACATCTTTTACCAATGAACATGTTGTGATTCAGGACCAAGCTTTAACTATTAGTAGAAGTTATAAAAAATCGGTTTTAGACCTATTGGAACAGTTTTAAAGTTGTTTGAATTTGCTGTTTAATATATTTTTGGCTCGTATATGATTTGGTAGCGCTGCTCTTTAAAATAACTTAAGATACTTTTATATTCACCAAAACGCCCAAGAGAAAATAGCGTTGGCTATAACGCTTAAATATTTTTCTCAATCCGCGTATCTGGAATGAGCCACATAATGGCAACTATAACATAACATGCAATGGATAACCACGTACTTATAAAGGCTAAACCTATACCAAGGCAATAAAATACTATAGAAATTTTTCCTTTACCATCCGTTCCAATGGCTTTTTTAAGAGGAAAAGCATCGTCGTGCGATTTTATAATAACACTTTGCAAAATAAAATAGGCAATGGCATTACCAAGTAAAACCACACCATAGGAAATTATGGGTAGTTTAGCTTCGTAATTATCACCAATCCACGCTGTAGTAAACGGAATTAAGGAGAGCCAAAAGAGTAAATGCAAATTGGCCCATAATGTTTTACCGTTTACTTTTTGTGTAATTTGAAACAGATGATGGTGGTTATTCCAATATATACCAACATAAATAAAACTAGCAACATAACTAATAAAAACGGGAGCTTTAGCCAAAAGCGATTGAAAATCTGTTCCTTCCGGTGCACTTAACTCTAAAACCATAATGGTAATAATAATGGCCATGACACCGTCACTAAAAGCTTCTAACCTGCTTGTTTTCATAACATATAATAATTGAAATACCAAAGCTAATAAAATTCGCGCTTTATTTGTGTGGCAGGCTTATAAATTACAAGCCTCCAGGTCCTTTGTTTTATTTCCGTTCTAGAAACAGAAATCTTTAAAAATTATAATTAAATGTTCTTTATATTTGTAAGTAATGTTAACCATTTCATTGAAAACCCTGTTACCATGAAATCTACTATCGTCCTTTTTTCTGTTTTATTCATCTTATTTGTCTCATGCGATAAAAAATCGTCTAGCAAGGAGCGTGAAATAATTTCTAATGAACATCAGGTGCCTAAACAGGTAGAAAAATCAAACGGTGATTTGGTCACGAAAAAAGTTTATGTTCCCGTTTATTCTAACATTTATCAGCGTACGCGAAATGATAGAACGCAGCTAACATCTACATTAAGTATTCATAATACGAGTGAAACTGACACCCTGTTTATTAGTAGAATTGATTATTTCAATACGGAAGGAAAATTTGTTAGGAGTTATATAAAATCGCCTATTTATTTAAGTACGTTTGAAACGTTGGAGTATGTTGTGGATGAGGAGGATGTATCTGGTGGTTCTGGTGCTAATTTTGTGGTAGAATGGTATGGGAACACCAAGTTAAATCCACTATTTCAAGCTGTAATGATTGGTGGTTTAGGAAGTAAATCTTTTTCATTTGTAACGGAAGGGGTTTATTTTGAATAATATTGAGATCGTACTTTTGTTAAAAATTACATTAAAAACACACTATTAAAAGTCGGATTTTTATAATGAGCTCGTGGATAATTAGACATTACAAAATTTCAGAATAAATCATTTTTCTAAAGTGTTTAGAATATCTATTAGTTTATTTTTTTATTTTTAAACTTTCAATCAAATGTAATCTCTCGGTGATTTCTATTTTGTAAGCTGGTTTGGTAAATTTTAAAATAAGCTTATCTATGGTTTTTTCTGTGAACAATTTTAAATCCTTTTAACAAGGGTTACAAATAACATAACCATAAAGTTCTTAATCCGTGTTACGACTATTAAAACATGTGGTGTCCATAGTCCTATTTGTT